>JAFAPL010000799.1 GCA_019247135.1 Chloroflexota bacterium
AGAAAACGACTGCGTGCCGCGTACGCTGGTGTGGGCCGATCAACTGTGATCGCGACGCGGGGTCCACTGTCTCAGGATCTCGGGCCAATGTAGATTCGAAGCGGCCGCGCGCCTCGGCATAGCCTTCAGCGGGGCGGGCAATTCGGACCAGGTCAGGCGTAGGCATCGGATGCGCCGTTGGCGACGAGGTTGGCGACGAGCGCAGCGGTCCGTTCCACGTGTGCGCTCCCGAAATAGCCCTGCTCCGCCATATGCTCCACTGGACCGGCGGATAGCTCACGTACCTTGCCAGCGGCGACCGCTCGGTTCCAGTGCGAGTAGCGAATCACGCCCCAGCGTCCGACGAAAACCAGGCTGCCAATACGCGGCATCGGGTCGCGTTCACCCTGCAGATGGTAGAGATGATCGACGGCCTGAATACCCGGCTCGTCGGCGATCACCCCGCCAATCGAAATGACGTCGACGGGCGCGCCAAACCACTGCACGAGATAAGTCGCGGCGCCGACCGCCACCTGCGCACCACCACTGTATCCGAGCAACGTGAGTCGGGGCGCCGGCCGTCCTGGAAGGTACCCGCCCGCGATGAGCCGTCGCCCGATCGATTCGGCCAGGCCGAGATTATAAATCGGGCCGTAGCGCGGATCGGCGGACACCGCCACCTGGAGCAGGTTGCGTAGCTGGATGACGGGTCCGAGGAGCAGCCCGCTCGAAGCACCGGCAGTCTGACGCGAGCGCGCCGATCGCCACACCCAG
Organism: Chloroflexota bacterium; assembly: GCA_019247135.1. The sequence goes on from JAFAPL010000799.1 coordinate 754, forward strand.
TCGACCAGGTGGCGGCCAGCCAGTGGATTTTCGCGAACGGAATATGCAAATGCATCGTCGACGATGAAGGACAACGGAATGCGCTGCCGAAGCTCCTCGAGGAAGCGCACCTCGAACGGATCCTGCGTGCGGCCCGGAACGCTGCCGATTCCGGACAACCAGACCAGGTAGTATGCCGCGCGCTGCTCACCGGCAGGCCGACCGTCGGCGTGCGTAAGCGTCCGAGTGACTTCTTCGACGGCCGCATCCGACCAGCCGGCCCACCAGCGGAGCGACTCCAGAGGGGCCACGAAGGCCATGAACAAGACAATGATCACACCAGCGATCAGGAGCAGTTGTAGTGTGTCGAGGATCATAGGTTGCGCAAACGAGTCACCGATTCCGCCGCGGCTGCCTGACCTTGCGCGCGCACATCTGCCGTGCTCAGCGTATGCCACGCCGTGTCCACCCGACCTCCGAGCAGGCGCGGCAACAGTTTTGTCAGCGCCCATCCGAGCAAGCATGATGCGAGCGCGAACAAAACGCCGATGTGAAATACGATGGACACGGCGAGCACCAGAGCCAGGAGAGCCCAGGTGTTGAGAATTGTTTCGATGCCCGCGCCCACGTACGGCAACACAATGAACACGCTCAGCACCATGGGTGCATATGCGAACGCAGCCACGGGTAGAACCTGGAGCAGTGGCACACGCTCGCTATTTGGCAGGAGCATTGCAATGAGCCAGGTGCTCCCGACCCAGATGAGGATGCCGACCACAAACGAGCACGTGAGAGACACGCTCCTGCGGAGGAATCTGCCGGGTGGTACGCGATTCAAGAACAGCACGGCGCTGTGCCCAGCGGTCCAGCTCGCGCCGCTCAACAAGAGCAGAACGAGGCTGATGCGGAGCACGCTGGGACTGTCTAGCAGCGCACGAAACGCGTCCGCCTCCAGCGCGAGCGCACCCCAGACCGCCGCCGCGATGGCATTCATCACGTCCGCAACTCCCACGCCGTGCGGCAGGATCGTCGCGAGCTCGGCACCACCGCTCGGGTCCCTCAGGCGGTTCGCAGGCGGAAGCTATAGATCATTTCCACCACGCCACCAATGACTGCCCAGACGCCCACTACCGGGATCAGGACGATCGCGGTGACAATTGGATTACCGAGCAGCAGCAATCCGAAGATGATGCTGACGGCGCCAAGAATTCCAATCCCCCATCCACCCCCACGCAGAGCATGGACCAGCTGCACCAGGCCGATCGCCAGCCCGAGCAAGCCCATGATCCAAACCAGCAAGGCTGGTAGCAGGATGCCCGCCCAGAGTGGATTCCGCACCAGCGCCAGACCGGCGACAATGCCGAGGATTCCGCTCGCGGCTTTCCAGCCGGCGTTGGTGCGGTCGATGAACATAGTCACGAGGTCGAGGACGCCGCCGATCAGCCAGTACACACCCAGGAAAATCATCAAGGTGACGATTGTCGCGGCGGGGTCGGTAAGAAGGAAGACCCCAATCAGGACGGATGCAATGCCGCGCAACAGAAGCATCCACCACGTCACCGGCGGGGTCGCGGAACGAGGCACGGCGACCGATGCACTTGTCATCTCCATGAACTCCTTCTGCCCAGAACGTATGGGCGGATTGGCTCACGAACTGCTCAATTGCACGTCCCGAAACGTGGCGGCTTGAGCAGTGGTCGAGCAGTGCGCCATTGACAATCATGTGGAGAGGGGACACATGTCACACGGAACTCAAGGCCGCACTGGCAAGCTCATGATCGGTGCGAAGGTCGACTGCACGGACGGCTCGTACGGAACGCTGGACGCCATCATCGTGGACCCACTCACACGCAGCGTGACTCACTACGTGGTGCGCGATCAGAATGATCACACCACCGATCGACTGGTGCCCGCGGGACACTGCATCGCCAGCACCCCCGAGCTTTTGCAACTTGACTGCACGGTCGAGGCCGTTGCATCCATGCCGCCGTTCACCGAGTCAGAGTTCGTCACCCCCTCGCCCGTGGATCTCACGTGGAGTGGCATTCACTATCTGCCCTATGTGGTGCCCTATGAGGCGCCCGGCTCCGGCGGATACCGCAGCCTTGCAGTCGAGAATGTTCCGTCGACCGCGTTGTCACTCAGACGCGGCATGCGGATCGAAGCCAGCGACGGCTATCTAGGGGACCTGGGCTCGCTCGTCGTCGACGTCGCGACTGGTCGAATCACGCACTTTGTTCTTCAGACTCGCAAAGGGCTCCAGCAGCACGAGATCACCCTGCCGCTGACTGCCGTCGACTACGTCCTCGGCGATACGGCTCGCCTGAAGCTCGATCAGAAAGATGTGGGTACCTTGCCCACCATTCCGGTGAGACGGCCGATTCTGGATTTCTGGCGGCTCGAGCACGTTGAACTCGTGGCGCTGGTCTTCGATGGAACAACTCAGGCGAGTGAAGCGCTGCACTTCTTGCAGGACGTGCAGCGTGATGACCGCAACGTCCTCAAGATCCATGAAGCGGCGGTGCTGGTACGCGAAGAGAACGGCAACGTGTCGATTCGGGAGACAGCCGACGTCAGTCGTGGCAAAGGCGGCGTCGTGGGTGGCGTCATTGGGGGTGCTGTCGCGATCGCCGGCGCGCCGGTTGGCGTCCTGCTCGGAGCATTGGCGGGAGCGGTAGCCGGCGGTACGATTGGCCCACGCCTGGACCTCGGCTTTTCAGACGCCTTCCTGGCGCGACTGCATGACCGCCTGGACGTCGGCCGATCGGCGTTGATCCTGCTCATCGAACACGAGTGGTCCGAACCCGTGGCGAACGCGCTGGGGGCCCTCCAGGGGATCATCCCACAACAGCAACTCATCGACACAGTTGTCCAGGACCTGCTCACTGCTCGCGAGTAGCCCTGCAATCAGCTCATCTGACGCCGGCTGGGCGCTGTTTGAGCAGGACTTGAGACGCACGACGATCAGAATGATCGCGTAGCAACATTTTTCGGGAGGTCCGCCAGCATGGCAGACTTGGTGGTTCTTGGTTTTCCGTCGATGTCCGCCGCGGACGAGGTGATTCCGCAACTTGACAGTCTGCAGCGTGAGCAGTTGATACAACTTGCCGACTGGGCACGAGTCATTCGGCACGACGACGGTAAGGTCGAAGTCCGGCAAGCCCACAACACGACAGCTGCTGGCGCCGCGGGTGGCGCTCTCTGGGGCATGATCATCGGGCTGATTTTCCTGGCGCCATTTGCCGGCGCGCTGATTGGCGGCGCGTTTGGCGCGCTGAGCGGCTCGCTCCGCGACTATGGCATTGACGACAAATTCATCAAGGACCTGTCCAACCAGATCAAGCCCGGGACGTCGGCACTGTTCCTCTACGTTATGAGTGCGACTCCGGATAAGGTGGCTGATCGTCTGCGACAGTATCAGCCGACGCTGCTGCACACCTCACTGTCGCACGATTCGGAGGAACGCCTGCGCGCCCTCATCCAGCCGGTCTCGGCCTGAGTCCAGGCTAGAAGCGCGATGCGGCTCGCGGCACTTGCTGCGCTGTTGCTGCTCTCGGCAACGCCGGGCGTTAGCATTGCCCAGCAGGTGCCCGTGCAAATTCCGCGTTCCCCGTCAGTCGGTGCATTGGCGCAGGGTCCCTGGCAATGGCTTGGGTCGGACTATGGGGACGGTTCGAGCACACGGCCCAGCGAGCCAATCCGCTACACCATCGAATTTCGGGCGGCGGGCGCACTGACGGCCCAGGCTGACTGCAACACCGTCCTGGGCACGTTTTCGGAAACTGGCGCTGAGCTCAGTATTCAGCTCGGACCGTCGACGCTTGTGGCATGCCCGCCCGGCTCCCTGGCGGAAGAGTTCAAGCGGGACCTTTCACGCGTAACCGGATTTACGCAGACTTCCGCGCAGTTAGTTCTTCGGCTTGGAACCGGTGCAGATTCGATGACGTTCGTAGCCATCCCCCCACCGGACGCCCCCGGGCAGGTGTGGCAAGTGAACTCCGTGAACAACGGGCGCGAGGCAGTTGTATCGGTCGACCCGCAGAGCGCCCTGACACTCTTGTTCGGACCGGACGACGTCAGTGGGAATTCCGGCTGTAACCAGTTTCGTGGTCCGTACACGCGAGTTGGCGATCGCATCACGTTGGGTCCGCTGGTGTCAACACGCAAGGCGTGTGCTCCGGACATCATGCAGCAGGAGGCCCAGTACCTCGCAGCCCTGGAAGCGTCGACCACGCTGTCGCAACACGGCAATCAGCTGTGGCTCGCTGACGCCGACGGCGCGACTCAAGTCATCTTGATCCCCGCAGCAGCAGGCGCCTGACAGCCTTGACTGACTGTCCTCAGGTACCCACGCGTTCACGCGATGGACGCGACGACCATACCGATCGCGTCGCCTCGTCCGGGAGTCCGACGCGAACACGTTTCGGGTACGACGTAGCGCCTCAACAATGGGTGTAACTGAAGGCTGCCGCGAGCGGAATCGAACGAGACGAGCGCTTGCTCACGCAAGCTCCGCGCCCGGGCCAGGTAATCCAGCGGTGCGCCGCGGTGTCGCGCGCCGCCTGAATCCGGCTGCAGCGCCAGCTCCCGTGTCAACGCGCGATCGCTACTCTGTAAGCCCTCGAGAGTGCTCTCCAGTACGCACGCCAGGCTGCGTTGTCGTTCTGGCAGGTCCAACTCATCGGTCGCGAGCATCTCAAAACCACTGCTGAGCTCGCCGAGCATCTGACGACACGAAAGGACGGGCGCCCAGCGGGCAGCGAGGATCAGTGCGAGTGGCAGACCACCCAACACGCGACAGAGCTCGACAAGGGCGGGTCGATCTTCGCGGGACACCTGGTAACCCAATTCCACTCGGCGCGCTTCCGCTAGAAATAACGCGCTTGCCGCCGCGGACTCCAGTTCGTCTTCGTCCGCGGGCAGCTTCAGACCATCCATCGGCAGCACGCGCTCAGCGCTGATGTGCAGCGGCGCTCGTGAGGTCGCAACCACCTTGACGTGAGGCGCATGCGATAGAAGATCCGCGACGGCTGCGCGCCCGGCCAGCAGGTGTTCCAGGTTGTCGAGGATCAGCAACATCTGTTTCGAATGCACGTACTCCAGCACCTGATCGCGTGAAGTCAGAGCAGTCGATGGAGGCAGCTCGAGCGTGCGTGCGATCGCGGCAAATATCGCCTCGATGGACCGCTGATGAGTGGAGCCGGATGCATCACTCCGTGCGGCGAGTTCAGCCAGGGAGACGAACAGCACGCCGTCGGGGAAGGGCTGCTCGGCCATGTGTTGATCCGCCACGGCCAACTCGCGTCCGACTTCGACCGCCAAACGCGACTTGCCGCTCCCGCCCAGGCCTGTGATGGTCGCCTGGCGACAATCGGTGTTACTCAGGAGGTTACTCACCAAGCCCAGCTCGAACTGGCGGCCGATGAAGGCGGTTGTCCGCGCAGGCAGGTTGTGAGGTGGTCGCTGGACCGCGGCACGCAGGCGGTTGAACAACGCGGTCGTCTCTGGTTGCGGGTCGACGGCGAGCTCCTCGCGGAGTGCACGACGGCATGCCTCATACTGGTCCAGCGCTGCTTGCCGCTGGCCCGCCCGGGCGAGCATCAACATCAACTGCGCATGGACTTCTTCCAGCCATGGCTCCTCACGGAGGAGCCGGCGTGCCGCGGTGATGCCGTCACTCCAGGCGCCGCGGCGCATCGACGCGTCCACGGCAGAGCGCAACCCGAGCAGATACTGCTCACGCAATTCCTCACGGACCGCACGCATCCATTCGTCCAGGTCGGGTGCGCCGAACAGCACCAACCCGCTGAGAAATTCGTCGCGGTAGGATTCGAGCGCGTGCGCCAGATCATCTGAAGAACCGGAGTCGAGTGCGCGCGCCAGCTCGTGGCGGAAGTCGCCCACGTCGAGGCGGTGGCATTTGTCATGCGCGAACACGACCGTTTGCCGCGTGGCCTGCACGTAATCTCCGAGTTGCTGGCGCAGATCGACCAGAACGTTGCTCAGGTGCTTTCGGGCGTGCTCTTCCGTGGAGTCGCCGGCCAGCAGCGTTGCGAGCGACTCACGCGAGTGGGGTCTGTTTGACAGGGCCAGGTAAGCCAGGAGCGCGACCGAGCTGCGGCGCGCGAATCTGATGGGCCTGCCATCCAGGAGGATCTCGACGAGACCGATGAACTTGAGTTCCAGCATTTCTCCGCCCTGATCAATAGCCGGCCGCGGCCAGGCATGCGTCTGGTGCGTCGCGTGGCGCGACAGTTTCGCGGCAGCTTGTGTGCGCGTCGAGTTGTATTGTGAATAGTGAGCCGCCATCTGGCGGATATTCGGCCAGCAACCTGCCGCCGTGTAGCTCTACGATTTGTCTGCTGACGTATAACCCGAGACCCAGTCCACCTTTGCCCTGTTCAGGATTGACCTGGAAATACGGCGCGAAGATGTGTTCACGCTCCTCCGGCGCTACACCAGGTCCATGGTCGCGGACGGAGACTCGCGCCATTGTCGGGCTTCTCATCGCGACGCTCAGCTGGATGTTGCTGCCAGGTGGGCTGAACTTGCAGGCATTGTCGAGCAGGTTGAGGACGACTTGCTGGAGCCGCATGACGTCAACCACCGCGCAGATTGCATCGGGCGCCACCACCGAAACGGAGTGGTTCAGGTCAGTCGCCTGCGCCAGCCGCACAACGTCTGTCACGAGTTGTCGCAGATCAGCTTCCCGGGGTGCGAGCTGGAGTTTGCCGGACCGTAACTGAGCACGATCCAGGAGGCAGGTGATCAGGGCTGCCAAACGGCGGGACTGTCGCTCGATCAGTGTAAATGCGGACTCGAGCTCGCCATAGCTTGGCCGATGGTTGGCGTGCATCTGGCGCAGCAGCAATTGCGCATAGCCGCCGATCGTCGAAACTGGAGTACGCAGCTCATGCGCGGCGATGTCAACGAGACCCTGGAGACGCTGGTTCTGCTCCGCCAGCAGTCGATACTGGCAGGCATTGTCGACGGCAACGGCCAACTGGCGGCTGATGTCCACCAGCGGCTGGAAGTTTTGTTGGTCTAACGCACCGGCATGCTCCCGCGCGAGCAGAACCGCGCCGAGTGTACGGTCGTTCAGGGTCAGCGGAAGGCACACGGCGGAGCCTGTGCCCAGCGCACGCATGTCCTGGCACGTCCAGCCACACAGGTGCTCCAGCACAGCCGGTGTAACTCCGTCAACGACGGGTAAGAAGGCGGTCCTGGACAGCGTGGCGGCATCTCCAAGAAGCGTGCCGTGCGGCCAGCACGCATCGCGCGATTGCCCAACCATCGCGGCGAGTCGACGCTGACGTTCAACGTCTGCATGCCCGAAGCTGCCGATGGTTGCGCCGGCCGACACACCGTTGATGACGAGGAGGTACCAGTCAGCAACGCGCGGCACCATAAAACGGGAGATCCGCCGCATCACGTCGTCCCACCCAAGCGGGCCTGCCAGCTCGGCGTTCATGCGGGTATCCCTTGCACGCGGTGGAGTTTCGGCGGACGGCCCCGCCGAGATCGATACATGGTCCAATCTAGTTGCTCGACAGGCCGTTCGGGTGGCCGCCTACTCAGCCCGTCCAGCATGGTAGAGCCGCCGCATCGCGGGCAAGCGAGTTGGCGCCACATCACACGGCTGGTCTCGGCGCTTGCGTGTGCACGGAAGGTGGCTATGGAGCTGAGCGGCCACTCATCCGTGAGCTCGACCACGCCGTACAGCTCGCCACACATCAGGCACCAGACATCGCCTTGAAGTGGAGTCCGGTTCGGCGTGATGGCTGACACGCCGCCAGTGTGCAGCGCGTGCACGTGTGGGTGCGTGTGTCTCGTTGCGCCTTGTGGCCGGGATTCGCTTACACATCGCGGCGTCGATGGAATTGCCTGGGTCCCGGCGCAGGTAGCCGCAGGTAGCAGGCGTAGACACGCGCAGGCAGGCGCAAGCGTACGTGGCCGAAGTGCGAAAGACTGAGCGCATTGAGCACAAACAGGCAGGGGATTGCCGATGACCAATGACTCCTTCTTTGCGCTCGCGATCGCGGGTATGGCGGTCCTGTTTTTCGGGTTCGTGCTGCTGTTCAGCGGCTACCGCTTCTTCATGATTCTGCTCCCGATCTGGGGCTTCTTCTTCGGCTTCGGCCTGGGAGCGCAGTCAGTCCAGGCGGTCGTAGGTGACGGATTCCTGGCAACGACCGCGAGTTGGGTGGTGGGCTTTGTCCTCGCGGTCGTGTTCGGGATCCTTTCATACCTGTTCTTCTATGCCGCCGTAGCGCTCGTCGCGGCCGGACTCGGTTACGGCATCGGCGTCACGCTACTGGAGGCAGTCGGCATCAACTTCGGCCCGGTCGTCTGGCTGGCCGGTGTGGTCGTCGCGATCGTGCTGGTGACGGTGGCGCTCCTGCTTCGCGTGGAGCGAGTGGTCATCGTGGTCGCGACGGGCTTGCTCGGCGCCGAGGTCATCGTCGGGACGTTCCTGCTCCTGTTCGGCGGCCGCCCGGAGGTGGAGATGTTCCAGAATCCGGTCCGTGCCGTACTCCAGCAGTCGCCATGGTGGGCGCTGGTCTACATCGTGTTGGCCGTGCTGGGCATCTCGGCGCAACTGCGCGACGCTCGACGCACGGAGATCGTCGCATACAACCGCTACGCGGAGCTGTCGCCAGCGGCGCATTGATCCGTTTCGGAGGCGCTGTCCGTCCTGGTCGATCAGGTGAGCAGCTTGTAGGCGCCCTGCCAGCTAAAGTACAGGCCGAAGACAAGCGCCACAACGATCGAGATCGGCCGGTTATAGCGCATCAGCCAGCCGATAGCGCCGCGCAGGAGTGCGCCGCCAGCCTGCGGCGCGATAGCGCAGACTAGTACGGCGAGGATCAGGGCGATCTGGGCGAGGATGATGTAGGCGAGGTACGTGGCAACACTGGTCGCCAGGCCAAGCTCGGCGGCGGTGATGATGGCGAGCGCGGATAGCGTAAAGACCCACAGCTTCGGACCGATGGCCACGAGAAGCGCACCCAGACCGAGGGCCTTCATGGGAGAGGCCTGTTCAATGGTCGCCATCCACTTCGGCGGCGCGTCCTCGGGATCGTCTTCCTTGCGCCATTTGCGGACCGCGCTGATGAGGAGCAGGATGCCGATCACCAGCAGCAGGGTCGCCACGATCGGTGAGTGGCCAGTGGTTTCAGCCTTTGCCTCTGGTGACGAAGTTAGCAGCGTGCCGAAGACCACGCCCTGAACGATGCGAGTCAGTGTCATCCCAACGACGAACCCTGCCCCCTTGGCCAGGCCACCCGGACTCGCAAGCAGCAGCAACACGATGATGACCCACGCTGGTGCCAGGACGGCACCCAGGATCAGCGGCAGGAGTTCAGTGAACACGGAGCTCATGGGTCTTTCCCCCGGAGTTCAGGCTCGCGCGTGCGCGCGATGGTTCAGGCGGGTCAGAACCGCCAGATGAGCGGCACCAGGCCGATGGCGACCACGGCGAACCAGACCAGGAGCGGCAGCCCGAGCTTGGAGTAGTCGCCGAACCGGTACCCGCCCGGGCCCATGACCATCATGTTCCCCGCCGTGGCCACTGGCGTGAGAAACGCGGCGGCCGCCATTACGTCGACGGCCATCAGCATCGGCCGAACAGAGACTCCGAAGGCGGCGGCCGCGGAAACCGCGACCGGGATGACCACCAGCGCCGTCGCCATGTTGCTGATCAATTGACCCAGAATGGCCGTGATCAGCACGAGACCGATCAGTAGCGGATACGGACCGGCGTCTCCGACCATGCGCACCAACCCATGCGCAACCAGGTCGGCGGCGCCTGATTGCTGCATGGCAGTCGAGAGCGGGATCATGCCGCCGACCAGCACGATCGTGGTCCACGACACCGCGCGGTAGGCCTGGTTCACGCTCAGGACGCCCGACAGGACGAGTGCGCAGGCACCCAGCAAGCCGGCCACGGCGGCGGGCACCAGCCCGGTCGCCAGCAGCACGACCAGGCCCAGCAACACGGCCACCGCCCGCCCGGCACCCGGCCCCATGGGCACCGCCTGCCGGCGGACGGCTTCGGGCGAATTGACAACGAGCACGTCGGCGTCGTCCTGGCTGGCCTCGAGTGCGTCCCAGGACCCCTGGAGCAGCAGCGTGTCGCCGGCACCTAACCTGGCCTCGCGCGGTCCGAGATCCTCGCCTTGACGCTGAACGGCCAGAATCACCAGGTCGCCACTGCTGGTCACCATCCCTGGAAAGACGCGCATGCCAATAGCGGCCGAGCGTGGCGGGATGACCACCTCAGCCACGCCGAATTCGTTGCTGATGAGCGAGTCGGCGGCGGCGCGAACAGCGGGCTCGGCTTGAGGCGCCAGGATCTGCGCGTCGGTAAGCTGCCGCATCGCCCTGGCGTTGCCCCGCAATACCAGGACATCGTCGGCGTGGAACACATCGTCGGGAGTTGGACCACCCCCGCCAGCATGGACGCCCACAAGCGTGGCACCGGGATACGGCGCCAGGTCGAGTGCCGATCGCGGTTGGCCAATCAGCGGCGAGCCTCTCTCGACGCGCAGCCGTACCAATCCATCGGGCAATTCGTAATGCTTCAGCATCGTGCGCGCGTAGTCGCCCAAGTTAGGCGGGATGGACTCCGGGGTGCGCGCGGGCAGCAGCCGATTGCCGAACAGCACCACGATGGCGATCGTCCCGAGCACCAGCGGCACGCCCACCAGGCCGAATGCGAAGAACCCGAACCCGGGCTCGCCGGCGTTGACTGCCGTTTCGTCGATCAGCACACTGATCGGCGTGCCGATGAGTAGCAGCAGTGAGCCAGCGTGCGCCGCGAACGCCAGTGGCATGAGCAGTAGCGAGGGGGACCGCTTCAGCCGAATGGCCAACAGCACCAGCATCGGCATGAGCGCCGCGACGGCGCCGTTGGGGCTGACCAGCGCGCTGAGCGCGGCGGATAGCAGCATGGCCAGTACCAGCAGGCGGGTCTGACTGTTCCCGACCCTGGCGATGAGCTGCTGGCCAGCCCAGGTGGTGACGCCGGTCGCGTCGAGCGCCTCGCTGATGATGAACAGCGTGGCGATGAAGATCACTACCGGGTCGCCGAAGCCGGCCAGCGCCTGATTGAGGCTGAGCAGGCCGGTGGCCCACAGCGCCAGCGCCGCCGCGATAGCAACAATGCCGATAGGCAGGCGATTCCACACGAACAGGGCCACCACCAGCCCGAGGATGACGAAGCAGGTGGTGCTCGGGGACAGGCCGAGGCTGGCCAGCATCGACGGCAACTCCTAACCTGGGTTCAGGCAGGGGCAACGGAGGCGAGGAGTGCTCGCCTCCGCTGCCCGAGCGACCCGCTCAAGCGCGAGATCTGGTTGGCGAAAAGGCGAGTGCCAGGTTCAGCAGCAGGCGGGCTCCGAAGCCCGTCGCGCCCCACGACCGCCAGCCATCGTCGGCGCCGACGCTCATGGTGCCGGCGATGTCGAGGTGCGCCCAGGGCAGGCCGTTGACGAAGTCCTCCAGGAACAGCGCGGCGGTGATCGTCCCCGCGTTTGCGTCGTCGCCCATGTTCTTCAGGTCGGCAATCTCCGAGTTGAGCTGACCGCGATAACGTCGTTCCAAAGGCAGCTGCCAGACCCGCTCGTCGACACGATCTGCCGCGGCCGTGACCTGGTCGACCAGCGCCTGGTCGTTGCCCAGCACCGCCGCCATCTTCGACCCG
>JAFAPL010000130.1 GCA_019247135.1 Chloroflexota bacterium
GATCGCTATATGCCAGGTAACCCACTCCGCCAGCGATCAGGATGAACCTGCAGGTTGATATGTCCAAGCCAACCGCGTAGGCCAGCAAGCGCAGCAACGAACCTTTCACACTCTTGGGAATCGGCTGCAGCTATTCCAAGACTGAGCGCATTAGCTCGCGCGCCTCCTGGTCTCCGATGGTGAGGTAGGCGATCTGCAACCGGCTCCAGCCAGCCTGCCGTTGGGCGAGCGGAAGGTTGCGTGTGCTGCGGACGATCTGACGCACGCGCGCATGACGAAACAGATGCGGGTGTACTGGCGCCGCGTCGCCCGGCGGACCATGTTTTGATGCGCGCAACGCTAGGACGCGAACGTTAGCGCGCTCGGAAGCCTCTTTGACGATTAGCCAGGCCTGTCCACGGCGGAGTGCACGCCGAGAGCCATTGGCATCGTGCTTACGCGAGAAGAACACCGGTTCGTTATCAGCGATGCCTGCTCTTTGGCCCAAAGTAGCAGCTCTCCAGTGAGCCCGAGATCCGATCCTGGTAAGAACACGCGCTTGATAGGCAGGTGCGGGTTTTTTCGATTCGGAAGTACCAGGCTGTCGCGCTGGACGTCCATGGGCCGCAGTGCGAGCGCTTCCGAGACGCGGGCTCCTGTCGCCCATAGGACGCACAGCAGCAGGCGGTCAACGCTCGCAGCTCGCCGCGGCAATCACCGCGCGGACTTCCTCGGGTGATAAGCCCTCGGGCGGCTGCCAATGCTTGCTGAGCGCGGATCGAACAGAACGCGATTTTGTGGACGAATCGGACAGTTCACGCGCTGTTCGACGGGCCAGTGCTCGAGCTTCTGAGTTTGGCTCGGCGTGTGGCATGCGCGCGTATCGTACACAAGGCAGCTTGTGTCAGATTCGTGCAACCGATCCGATGGAGCGTGTCCTGACTGCCGCGTACACTCGGCCGCCACGTGACCTCGATCGAGCGCACGGCCTATCCGCGGCTCAAGCGCCTGCCGTCGGCCCAGGAGCTCGCCGACGTCTACACCGCGACGACCGAGGACCTGGCCTTCATCCGCGCCACGGCGCGCGGGCCATCGCCAATGCTGACGCTGGCCGTGCTGCTGAAGGTCCTCCAGCGGCTCGGCCACATGCCGCGCCTGCAGGGCGTGCCGTTCGCCATCGTGGCGCACGTCCGCGCCAGCCTGCGGCTGCCGGCCGACACGGCCCTCGACGTCACCCCGCGCACGCTCTATCGGCACCACGAGCAGATCCGCACGCACCGGCCACGCGCGCGCCGATGATCAACGCGTCGTACTCCACTGTGCTCGCGGACGACATCGCGTCAGTAGCCGGCGGCCTGCTACCTGCAGAGCGCCGCATATAAAGCCGCCGGGTTGCCATCCCCGACCGCGTCACCGGTGAGGAAGCCAGGCTTTGCGCAGCTCGACGGCCCGTCGAAGGTGGTTGCCAGCCGCTGCGCCATCGCCTGGCTGTTGGCCGTCGTCAAACTGGCGTTCACCCTGGTAGGCGCAGTCACGCCGCTGACAAGGCCAACGCCCAGTATCACTGAAGAGGGAGGGATGGCTGGCGCTCGGAGCACACCGGCGGTCAGCGCAGCGATGGCCACGGCCACAAGCAGCATGCTGCGCCGGTGGCGCGGCCACGCGGTCGGAACGAGTCGGTCGACGTGGTAAGCCGTGCGAGCTGGGGACTGCGCTCGATCAGTGCTGCTCGCCAGGGCGAAGTCAGACGTGCGCGTCATGGGCTGTCGCCCGGTATCTGCTGGCCCGTCTCGAGACGTGCACCGAGCTGCGTCAAGAGGCCGAGCTGGTCGGGCTGTGCCCAGAACTCGGCGATGCGCTGGCCGTCGAGGCGCACCAGCAGCATGCCCGTGTAGTCGATGAGTCGGCCGGTGGCCGGAATGCCAAGGAACGCGCCCCGATGGGTCCCCTGGCCACGGTAGCGGAGCACCACGCGGTCGGCCTCGGCGAGCTGGTCGAGAACAGTGAAGTGGAAGTCCGGGAGGCGGTGAGGAGGCCCTTGAGCCCCTTGCGCAGCTGGGCAGGGCCACAGAAGTCCTGACCGGGGTCATGGATGGTGGCGCCCGGGGTGAAGCCCGCGTCCAGAGCGTCGAGGTCACCCTGGTTGAAGGCCGCCTCCAGAATGCGGCGCACAATGGTCTTGTGGTCATGGAGCGTCATTGGCGTGTCCTCCGAGAGTCGGGCAGGGGTGTGGGGGCAGGCGGTGGGCGGGAGGAGCTCCCGCCCACTGCCGCTGCCAGCTACTTCAGGACGACCTGCTTCCAGGTGCCCGCGTTGCCGCTCGTGCTGTCGGCGACGCACAGGAACAACTGGCCCTGGCTGTCGACGTACAGCTCGCCGCGCTTGTGGGTGCCCGAGGTCGGCGCGCCGGCGGTCGTGCCGGGGTCCAGCCGCACTGGCGCCTCGCCACCCTTGAACTCGGCCCCCAGGCCGTTCACGCTCTCGCCGAACACACCCGTCCCGCCGATGGAGCTGAACCCGCTCACAGCGTCCCCGTTCGGGCTGTTGCCGTCCACACCGACGTTGATCCCGTTACCCTGCACGCCGACGTCGTCGCCACTGCCGAGGACACCGGTCCCGAACTGGCCGTGGCCCGTGGCAAACACACCATCGCCGTTGTTGCTGGTGGCGTCCACGCCTGAGCCGTTATTGCTGAAAGCCTTGACGGCCGTCTTTGTTCCGGTGGCGTTAACGCCCGTCTCCGCGGCACCAGCCGCGACAGCGATGCTGCCCGTCGGCGGAGTCGAGGTGCCCGGGACCTGGTTCACCTCGGCCGAGATCCCGACCAGACCGCCGCTGGCGTCCAGGCCGATGCCAGTCTGGCTGCGGGCCTGCACGCCTGGGCCGCTGCCGGACGTGCCCTGGACCCCGGCGACGTCGAAACCCTGGCCCTCGACGCCGACACCACCCTTGAAGCCGCTGCCGCGGACGCCCGGAAACCCCTGTCCCTCGATGGCCGAGGTCTGCGCGCTCGTGGTAGCGAAGATAGCCGAACTGAGGTCGCTGGTCGCCTCGATAGCCGTGAAGCGACCGCCGACGAAGTTCGTCTGGCCCTCGAAGTCGGCCAGGGCGATGCCGGCAGGGATGGCCGCCGACACGATAGCCGCCCCGAGCAGCGCTGGCCAGCGGCGCGCCCCGGCCTGGCGCAGGGTGCGAATGGGCCCGAAGCCGGGCCGAGTCGGAAGAACGTTCATGATGGTGCTGTCTCCTTCAGAGATTGGGAATAGGGAAAGGGGCGGGCGGACGATCGATGGGCCCGGCCGAGTGCGCCGGGCGTGGGGGTCAGAAGAGGTTGGCCGTCCTGGAAGGTCCTCCAGAGCTGCGGTGGGGTGCTGCCGTTGGCACGTCCCTAGCCTGCTCTCAGGCGAACGCGACGCCCACACGCGGCGCCCACGCTTCGCCCACGGCACGGCCCAACACCACCCCGGCGGTCTGCGGCCGTCGGCTTCCGCGACGGGTGGTGCGTCCGGGCCGAGCTGGTGCCATGCACGCGCCTGAGCACCGAGGCGTCTGACAGCCCAGGGCACCGGCTCTCGGCTCGGCTAGCTGTCCGACGCGTCTGACGGGCTCGCGACGCTAGCGCCGGGCCAGCCATGCCGTGGGGCAGCTGTGGGTGAAGCGTGGGGGCGGCGTGTGGGCCGCGGGGCGACCGAGCTGCAGGCTGGGCAGGTCAAAGGAGCTCAGCCACGTTGATGCAATCCACCGTCGAAGTTCACGTCGCCTATGTGCGACAGCAGCGGTTGCAGGAAGCCGAGAGCGACCGCTTGCGGGCGCTTGCGAAGCAGCGTTCCCGCGCCGAACAAGCCGTCAGTCACTCACTCAAACAGGGAAAGGACCAGCCATGAACAGCCTCATCGTCGAGCCGCGCGCGGGTTCGCGCTGCGGGCTTGGTCGAACCGCGCGCTTGGGGCGCTCGCGCGCATCGTCTTGCGTCCGCTCCGGCGCGCAGCAGGACTGGTCGGTGGCGGCGGCGAACCCGCTCGCTTCCGAGCCCAGCACGTACCCGTTCAGCCGCGACGAGCTGGCCCGCCTCGAGGTGTACCGCGCCGCCGTTTGCAGCGGCTTCTACACCGATTGGTGAGCCAGAGAGGCCACACCATCATGCTCCCTTCGACCCAATGCGACACCGCCCCGCGTCTGGCAGGACGTGACCCGACCGACGACCATGACCCGGCGGTCGATGCCCTGGTGAGCCGGGCCGTCGCCGCACAGCGCAGCTTCGCGACCTGGCCCGAGGCGCAGGTCGATGCCCTGCTGCACGACATCGCGAAGTGCATCGCCGAGCACGCCGAGGAGCTGGCCGTCGCGACGGTCGCCGAGACGGGTTTCGGCAATGTCCCGGACAAGATCCTCAAGAACCGTCTGGCCAGCCAGATGGTGTATCAGTCGCTCGCCGGCAAGCCGGCCACTGGCCTGCTCCGCATGGATGCGGAGACGGGCATCGCCGACTTCGCCAGCCCGGTCGGCGTCGTCTTCGGCGTGCTGCCGAAGACGAACCCGGTGGCCACCTTCGTGTTCAAGGTGCTGATCGCCCTCAAAGCGCGCAACGCCGTGATCCTGAGCTGCCACCGCGACGCCCAGCGCGTCGGGCAGCGCACCGGCGACCTGATCACCGCCGTGCTAAAGCAGCACGCGACACCCGCTGGCCTGGTGCAGTGGAACCAGCGCCGAGCCGACCGCCGTACGACGCTCCAGCTTATGCGGCATCCGGACGTCGCCTTCATCCTGGCCACCGGGGCCGCGGGCGTGGTGCGGGCGGCCTACAGCTCGGGCACGCCGGCGATCGGCGTCGGCGCCGGCAACGCCCCGACGTGGGTGTGTGCCGACGCCGACCTCGATCAGGTCGCTCAGGCGGTCGTCGCCAGCAAGTCGTTCGATAACGGCATCATGTGCGCCTCGGAGCACAACCTGGTGGTGGACGGGGCCATCCGGCCCGCCTTCCTGGAGGCCCTCGAGTGGCATGGCGCCGCGGTGCTCCGCGAGTATGAGATCGACCGGTTCGTCGCCGCGGTCTTCGAGTCGGGTGATGACGCCCACGTCCGCAGTGAGCTCCTGGGGCAATCCGCGCCACGCCTGCTGGAAGCGGCTGGGCTAAACCGGGCCGGCGCGGTGCGGCTGGTGGTCGTTCCTGCCCGGCGCCACCAGATCACTGGACCGCTTGGGCGCGAGAAGCTGGCGCCGGTCACGTCGCTGTTCACGGTCGACGGCGACGAGGAGGGCTTCGCCATCTGCCACAGCCTGCTGGCCAATGAGGGCGCGGGCCACACGGCGATCATCCACTCCGCCGACTCGGAGCGCATCGCACGCTTCGGGCGCGAGATGCCGGCCAGTCGCATCCTGGTCAACGCGCCCGGAGCACAGGGCACGCTCGGGATGGAGAGCGGGCTGCCGCCATCGCTGACCGTGGGCTGCGGCACGTTCGGTGGCACCTCGACGACCGACAACGTCACCTTCACGCATCTGCTCAACATCAAGCGACTCGCCTACCGCACGCTGCCCGTGCGCGCGGCAGCGTGAGCACCGACACCGTTCAATCTCTCTTCCACTTTCACCTTTTCACCCTTTTCAAAGGAGAACTCATCATGCAGATCCCACTGATTCCTCGGGCGCTCAAGCGCCCACACCTGCGCCAGGCCGTGGCCCTCGCCAGCGCGGCGGCGGTGCTCGCGGCCGCGTGCGGTCCGGCCGCAACGCCAGCCACTCCACCACACAGCGATGGCGCGGCCGGCACTCTGGCCTCCGACGAGCCGATCAAGATCGGCTTCGTCTGGGGCGTGACCGGCGCGATCGCCGAGATCGTCCGACCCGCGTCGGAGGCGACCCACGCCTATTTCGACGACCTGAATGCCCACGGCGGCATCAATGGCCGGCCAGTGCAGATGGTCGAGATCGACAGCAAGTACCAGGTGCCGCTGGCTCAGGAGGGCTACAAGCAGGTCACCACCGAAGACAACGTTCCCCTCGTCGTGTTGGCCAGCACCGGCGACACCGAAGCGCTGGCGCCCCAGATCAATGCCGACCAGGTGGCCGCCGTGACGTTCTCGTGTGACGAGAAGTGGGCCAAGCCCCAGCTCAACCCGTACGTCTTCACCATCTGCACCACCTACCAGGACCAGATGAGCACGGCACTGAGGTTCGTCAAGGAGCGCGGTGATGGCGCGAACCCCAGCGTGGCGTTCGCCTACCCCGACATTCCGTTTGGCCAGGCGCCCATCCCGGCCGGGCGCGAGTACGCCCGCTCGCTCGGCCTGCCGCTCGTGGACGAGCAGAAGGTCGGTGCCGCTGACCTGGACGCCCAGTCGCAGGCGCTGAGCCTGAAGAGCAGCAACCCCGACTACGTCGTCATCCAGAACGTCGCCGGCGGCGCCTCGGCCACGGTGCGCAGCGGCAAACAGGTGGGTCTGCGCTCGCAATTCCTGGGGCTGAACTACGCGTTCGACGAGGCGACCATCCAGGCCATCGGGCCGCAGGCGGCCGACGGCTACATCGGGGTGGGACCGAATGCCTTCCCCGGTCCGGACGTGGCTGTCGTCCAGGAGATGCACCAGCGGGCGCCTCGCCTGAAGGAGATCAACATGCGCTCGATCGTCGGCTGGACGCTGGCCAGCGTCATTGCCGATGCCCTGCGGCACGCGGACGGCTCCACCGGGCCGGCGATCAAGCAGGCCCTGGAAGGGACCGACCTCGACGTCAAGGGCGCCATCCCCGGCAGCCGCTGGACGTACACGGCCGAGTCGCACGTGCCCACCCGCAAGTCCGTCTTCTACCAGGTCAAGAGCGGCAGGATCGAGCGGATCTCGGACCCGATCGATCCGCCGGCTCGGTAGCCCGCCCATGCTGCGACTGACCGACGTCGAGGTGCGCTACGCTGGCGCCATCCTCGTGCTGAAGGGTCTGTCGCTCGAGGTGCCGGAGGGCCACGTGGTGGCCCTCCTCGGCGCCAACGGCGCGGGCAAGAGCACGACCCTCAAGGCCATCTCGGGCCTGCTCCAGTCCGAGCGTGGCCAGGTGGCTCGGGGCACTATCGAGTTCCACGGCCAGCGTCTGAACGGCCGCGATCCGGCCGACGTCGTCCGGTTGGGCATCGTCCACGTGCTGGAGGGCCGGCGCGTCTTCGAGCACCTGAGCGTGGAAGACAACCTGCTGGCAGGTGCGCACGCGCGCGGTCGCCACGGCGTCAAGGAAGATCTGCGGCAGGTCTACGCTTGCTTCCCCCGCCTGGAGGGCCGCCGCCACGGACTGGCCGGCTATCTCTCGGGTGGCGAGCAGCAGATGCTGGCGATCGGCCGGGCGCTCATGGCGCGACCGCGGGTCATCCTGCTGGACGAGCCGTCGCTCGGCCTGGCACCGCTCGTGGTCCAGGAGATCTTCGAGCTAATCCCGCGCATCAATCGCCAGTCCGGGACCACCATCCTGCTGGTCGAGCAGAACGCGCGTCTGGCCATGCGGGTCGCCCATGACGTCTACGTCGTGGAGGACGGCCGCGTGGTGCTGGCAGGCACGCCGGCCGAGCTGAGCGAGAACCCAGCCGTCCAGGCGTCCTACCTGGGCCTGACGGCGCGCGGTGGCCGCCGCGGGTTGCGCGAGTCCGCGCACGCCGACCAGCGGCAGAGGGTGGCCTGATGCCAGCGCGTGCTCTCACCGCGGACCCGCAGCTGGTGGTGGCCGACCTTCACCTGCGCTTCGGGGGCGTGGTCGCCCTGGCCGGCGCATCCCTGGCCGTGCAGCACGGCGAGCTGGCCGCCATCATCGGCCCGAACGGGGCCGGCAAGACCAGCCTGCTGAACACGATTAGCGGCCTGTACCGGCCTCAGCGCGGCCGCGTCGACTTCGAGGGGAGGTCCCTCGTCGGCTACCCGCCACACCACGTGGCACGCCTGGGCATCGCCCGGACCTTCCAGAACCTGGGGCTCTTCAGGGGACTGTCCGTGCTCGACAACCTGCTCCTCGGACGGCACCTCCACCTGCGCACAGGGTTGCTGACGGGTGGCCTGTACTGGGGTCCCGCTCGCAAGGATGAGATCGCTCATCGCGGGCTGGTGGAGGAGATCCTCCTGTTCCTCGACCTCCAGCACGTACGCGACCAGGTCGTCGGCACGCTCGCCTACGGAGTGCAGAAACGGGTCGAGCTCGGCCGCGCCCTGGCCCAGGCGCCGCGACTGTTGTTGCTGGACGAGCCCATGGCAGGCATGAACGTTCAGGAGAAGGAGGACATGGCGCGCTTCGTCCTGGCGGTCAACCAGACCCGCCGCGTCACCGTCCTGATGATCGAGCACGACATGGGCGTGGTCATGCACCTCTCGCAACGCATCCACGTCCTCGACTTCGGTCGGACGATCGCCGCGGGCACGCCTGAGCAGGTCGGCCGCGATCCGCGTGTTATCCGCGCCTACCTTGGCCAGGAGGTGGCCTGATGGACTGTCTTGCTCTGCGCGACGGACTCTTCTTCGGCAACCAGGTCGTGAGCGGCCTGGCGACGGGTGGCGTCTACGCGCTGGTGGCCCTGGGTCTGGTGCTGATCTACAAGGCCACCCAGGTCGTCAACTTCGCCCAGGGCGACCTGTTGCTGCTGGGCGCATACGTCGGCTGGGCGCTCACCAGCGTGGGTCTGCCGTTCCCGGTGGCCTTCAGCCTGACGCTGGTCCTGGCCGCGGCCGGCGGGCTGGCGGTCGAACGCCTGATTCTGCGGCGCATGATCGGATCGCCCCTCATCGCGGTGATCATCGTCACGCTCGGCTTGTCGAGCATGCTGCGCGGCGTGGTCTTCCTGGTGGCCGGGACCGAGGTCCGCCGCTTCCCGGAGGACGTCTTCGGGGGCCCGCCCGTCGAGGTCGGACCAGTGCTCGTGCCGCAGATTCACGCCTGGGCGCTGGCGATCGCCGCCGCGGCGGTCGCCGTCCTGGCGCTCTTCTTCCGCTACTCGCGCCAGGGCGTCGCGTTGCGCGCCGCCGCCGACGACCAGCAGGCGGCGATGTCCATGGGCATCCGCATCTCGCGGACATTCGCCCTGAGCTGGGGCCTGTCGGCCAGCGTCGCCGCGATCGGCGGGATCCTGCTCGGGAACCTCAGCGGCGTGAACTTCACCCTGGCTGACCTCGGCCAGCAGGTCTTCCCGGTCGCCATCCTGGGTGGGCTCGACAGCCTGGCGGGTGCGATCGTTGGCGGCCTGCTCATCGGCGTGCTCCAGAACGTTGCGTCGGGGTACGTCGACCCGTGCGTTGGCGGCGGCCTCAGAGACGTCGTGCCGTTCTTCGCACTGGTCGTGATCCTGATGGTGAGGCCGCGCGG
>JAFAPL010000154.1 GCA_019247135.1 Chloroflexota bacterium
GCAGACGTTCGAAGTGATCCGCGAGTTTCGTCTCACCGGCCAGGCGCTCGCGGACTGCCTGGACTGGCAGGCCGCCCTGGAGACCACGGAGGGCGATCTCGCTCGCGCGGTCCGCCTGTTCGGCGCGGCGGACCACCACTGGCGGGCGAGTGGCGCGCATCGGTACGCGCCCGATGAGGACGCCTACCAGCGGGACCTCGCCAACGTCCGGGCTGTAGTGGACGAGCAGGACTTCGCGACGGGCTGGGCCGAGGGCGAAGCAATGCCGCCCGAGCACGCCATCGCCTACGCGCTGCGGGAGGTCGCGCCAGCGGCAATGTCCGGTTGACCCCGTGCTCTGGGCAGCTCGACGAGCTCGAACTGAGCGACTCTGGCGAGTCGGATACCAGATACCAGGCACCTGACGGGAACCCGGCAGGACTGAGCCCGTCAACCTACCGTCCTCAGCAACTTACTTGTGTGGGTGCCAGCTACTTGACGGCTCCGCTCGTGAGACCTGAGACGTAGTAGCGCTGCAAGAGCAGATAGAACAGCACGCATGGCACGATCGAAATGGTGACGCCTGCCTGCAGGACTCCCCAGTCCGTTCCACCCAGGCTCGTTGTGGCACGGTTGGTCCAGAGCACGAGCGGCAACGTAAACGAGGAGCCACGGTTCATCATCACGAGCGCGCCGAGAAATTCATTCCACGAGGTGATGAACGCGAACAGCGCCACCGTGATGATGGCTGGCCGCACCGACGGCAAGAACACGCGGACCAGCACTTGCCAGGAACTGGCGCCGTCGATTACCGCGGCTTCATCCAGCTCACGCGGCACCGCCTCGAAGCTATTGCGCATGACATACAGACTGAACGGCAGCTGAATGTGTGTATGAATGATCGCCAGCCCAAGCAGCGTGTTCGTAAGCTGTAGCTGCGAGAACATCAGGAACACCGGCGTGAGTAGAGCCTGATAGGGGATGATGAGTCCGAGCAGCAGGAACACGAACAGCACTTCCTTGCGCGGAACGGGGAATCGCGCCAGCGCGTATCCCGCTGGAATGGTGATCGCCAGCGATATTCCAATCGCGAGCGCGGCGGTGCCGAGACTGTTCAGAATGTATGTTGGCAGACCGAGCTGGAAATTCCACAATCGCTGATAGCTAGCGAAGTTGAGTCCATCGGGGAAATACGTCGGCGGTGTAGCGGCGGCCGCTTCTGATGATTTGAAGGACGCCAGCACCGCGAAGATGATCGGAGTCACTGCAAAGGCGCACAGCGCCACACAGATTGCGCCGAGCAGGTACGTGGAGACGCGGGTACGACCCAGATTGAGCGTGCGCCGCATCGTCCGCGTGACCGCAACTGCGCTCACAGACGGCTCCGCCGGTTCAGCATCACCTGCGTGACGGTGAAACACAGGACGAATACTGCAAGGATCAGCGACAGCGCCGCGCCGTACCCGAGCTTCAGATATGGAAACGAGTTGAGATAGACGTAGAACACGGCGGTGGCTGTCAGGTTGCGCGGCTGGCCGGCCGTCATCAGGAAGAACTGGTCGAACGCTAGCAGCGAGCCGATGGCGCTGATCAACGTGACCAGGAGAATCGTCGGCAACGTGAGCGGTAACCACACCCTTGCTACGCGCTGCCAATAACCCGCGCCGTCAACCATCGCTGCTTCGGTGACTTCGGACGGGATCGCCTGAATCGCGGCGACAAACAGGATTACGCCGAAACCCAGCACTTTCCAAACGACCGCAAAGATGATCGCCCAGGTGGAGAGGTCCGCGTCGACGCCGAGCCACAGGACCGGCTGCGTGATGATTCCGAGGTCCTGTAGAACTCGGTTCGCGAGTCCGTAGCGCGGACTGTAGAGCCAGTACCACAGCAGGCTCGATGATCCCAGGCCGATCACTACTGGGAGGAAGACGACGCTCCTGGTGAACCTGCCCAATGGCGTGTTCTTCGCGGTGAGCAACGCCACGGCATAGCCACCCACCAGCAGAATCGGCGTGATGATAACGGTGTACCTGAGCGTGTAACCGAGTGAGATCCAGAACTGGCGATCCTGGAATGCCCTGGTGAAGTTCTCCGTGCCGATGAACTTCGGTGGCTCAATCAGGGACCAGTTGTTGAATGCGACCCAGACCATCTGCAGGAAGGGGTAGGCCGTAAACAGCGCAACGAAGATCAGGGCTGGCGCGAGATACGCCAGCCCAATCCATCGATTACGCCGCGCGTAATACATCTACTGGCAGCTAATGTCCTTCATCTGCTGCTTCGCGTCGGCAATGACCTGGTCCAGATCGTCGCTGGTGTAGTAGACGCGCTGGAGCATCTGCAGCCAGGGTCCCTGCGGCGAGTTGATCAACTCGAAGAAGTGCGGTGTGTAAGGTGTTTGCGAGACGGGGATCGCTTTTGCGAGGTCCGCGTTGAAGGGGTCCTGCTTGGAGAACGTATTGTCTGCCATGTCAGACCGCGTCGTCAGGTTGCCGGCCTTGGAATACACGTTCACCTGGACATCCGAGGACAGGATGTACTTCTCGAAGTCGACCGCGTCATTGACTCGCGTAGAGGTCCGCGGGATAGCCACGATGTCGCCGCCCGCGAAGGAAGCAACCTGGCCCGTATCCAGGCCGGGGATCAAGGTAACGCCAATCTCAATATTCGGGTTCTGCTGTTTCGCGAGCACCACGTTGAAGTTGCCGGTGCCCATGATGCCAACTTTGCCCGACCCGAACACCTCGGCAAACGTGTCGCCGTTCTCACTCTGCGCCGCCGGATCGATGAGGCCCTCCTGCTCCATCGAGCGTAGCCGCTGCAGCACCGGTTTGATGTTGTCCCCCACGAGCGGCTCGTCCCCACACGTCGCCGGCTCGATTTTACCGCCGGAGGCCCAGATGTACGGGCCCGCGGTGAAGATGTTGCAGCCAGCGCAGTTCCCTGGCAAATAGAACCCATACACGCCATTGCCCAGCGCTGAAATCTGCTTGGCCATGTCGTGGATTTCCTGCATGTTCGTCGGTGGCTTTTCGGGATCCAGGCCGGCCTGTCGGAAAAGCGCCTTGTTCCAGAACAGCACCGACACGTCGGCATACAGCGGCACGCCATACAGGCGGTTCTGGTACGTGGAGACCTTCATGTGGCCAGGGCTGGCGGTCGCCAGATCAGGATCGTTACCAATCAGATCCGTCACGTCGTACAGCTGGTTGGCCGTTTCAAATTGCGGCGCATAAATCAGGTCCATTCCGAGCAGGTCCGGCGCCTGGTTGGATGCGATCGCTTGCGCCAGTTTCGGCACCATCGCGTCATGCTCGATATACGTCAGGTTGATCGGTCGCGATGGATTAGCCGCGTTCCACGAGCACGCCAACAGATCGACCATTTCCTTGTTGCCGCCGGTGCGCTCCCACATTTGCAAGGCGCCGGAGGCGCTCGTCTGCGCGCACGCGGCGGCCTGATCTGGCGCGGGTTGGGCCACCACGTTGGCTGGCAACGCGCTGGCCACAAGCATCAGCGCGAGGACGCCGATCAGCGCCGCCGGTCCGCGGGCACGTCGAACAGGACCCATGTTCCCCAGCCCTCCCTCTAATCGATTTGACAAATCGATTAGCACATTACTAGGCTGCCCTCAGCCCGTCAATGCTCTCTCCCACGCGCCGGCCCCCCGAACGCGCCATCCCTCTCGCCAGCGTCCAGGTCGACGACGCTTTCTGGTCGCCCCGCCTGCGCGTCTTACGCGAACGCACGCTGCCTGCGCTGTACGACCAGTTGCTGCGCAGCGGACGCATCGACGCGCTGCGCCTCAACTGGCGTCGCGGCCAGCATCCCGTGCCGCATCACTTTTGGGACTCCGACATTGCCAAATGGCTGGAGGCCAGCAGTTATTCGCTCGCCACGCACCCGGACGCATGGCTCGGCGCACGTGTCGACGCGGTGATCAGCCTGCTCTGCTCCGCCCAGCAGCCGGACGGTTACCTCAACAGCTATTACAGCAATGTGGAGCCGGCGAGCCGCTGGACCGACCTGCGTGACGGACATGAGCTGTACTGTGCGGGTCACTTGATCGAAGCTGGCGTAGCGCATTTCCTGTCGACCGGCCACAGCACGCTCCTCGACGTGGCGTGTCGCTACGCCGACTACATCGGGACTGTCTTCGGCAGGCAATCAGGACAGAGACGCGGTTACTGCGGTCACCCTGAGGTGGAGCTCGCACTCGTGCGTCTGTATCGAACTACTGGTGAGTCCCGCTATCTGGAACTGAGTCGGTACTTCGTCGACGAGCGTGGCCAGGAGCCGTACTACTTCGACGCGGAGGGCGTCGAGCGCACGACGCCGCGCGCCAGCGACAGCTACTACCGTGGCCAGGGTCTGCGCGGTTTGGAACTGCGGCGATACAATCAGTCGCACGCGCCCGTGCGCGAGCAGACACGCGTCGTCGGCCATGCCGTCCGCGCCATGTACCTGTATTCGGCGATGGCCGACCTCGCAGATGAAAGCGCGGACGCGGAGCTGCGTGTTGCGTGCGAGCGCTTGTGGTCCCATCTGTTGTCTACGTCGATGTACGTGACCGGCGGCATTGGCCAGTCGGCATACAACGAGGGGCTGTCAACGGACTACGATCTGCCGAACGCCGACGCTTACGCCGAGAGTTGCGCCTCGGTGGGACTGGTTTTCTGGGCACATCGCATGCTGCGTTTGACTGGCGAGGGGCGCTACGCCGATGCGATGGAACGAACGCTGTACAACGCCGTCGCGGCAGCAATTTCGAGCGATGGGGCGCTCTTCTTCTATGCGAATCCACTGGCCAGCGATGGCCGTGCGCTACGCCAGCCGTGGTTCAAAGTGGCGTGTTGTCCACCCAACGTGGCTCGACTCCTGGCATCACTCGGCCAGTACGTATACTCCGTACGGGACGCCCAGATCGACGTCAACCTGTACGTCGGCGGCGAGGCCCGGCTTTCGGTTAGCGGCACGCCCGTTACCATCCGACAAGTCCACAACTACCCGTGGGACGGTCAGATTCGGCTCGAAATCATGGTCGAACGTTCCGCCCAGTTCGACCTGCGGCTGCGTCTACCAGCGTGGGCACGCTCCGCGGTGCTCCAGGTCAACGTCACTCCAATCCAGGTGGAGTCAGTGCTGTGCGACGGATATTTGCGCCTGGAGCGCACGTGGCACGCGGGCGACCATGTACTCCTGGGACTGCCAATGCCTGTTGAGCGCGTGTATGCCCATCCCGCCGTAGCCGAGGACAGCGGTTGTGTGGCACTCCAGCGCGGGCCGATCGTGTTCTGCGTCGAGCAAGCGGACAACCCCGCGCCGCTCCACGCGCTTCAGTTGCCCCGCGATGCGCCTGTGCAGGCGGTGTCGGAGCCGAACCTTCTCGGTGGGATCGTAACGCTGCAGGCGAATGCACTCTTGGCCGATGATGGCGATTGGGGCAGCGCGCTGTATCGGGCCGGGCACGTTCCGAAATTGCGGCCGCATGCACTTGTCGCGGTGCCATACGCGGTGTGGGGTAATCGTGCGCCAGGCCAGATGCGGGTATGGATTCGCGACGCGGCCAGCGCATAACGCACCGGGACGTCGCCCGTCTCGCGGGCGTATCGCCGGCCGTCGTGTCCTACGTCGTCAACAACGGTCCCCGCGCCACGTCGGCCGAGGCGCGCGCACGGGTTCTGGCAGCCATCCAGGAGCTTGATTACCATCCACACGCGTTCGCGCGAGGATTGCGTTCGCAACGCACACACACGGTGGGTTTTCTTGCGAGGGACTATTCACCGCTGGATGTATTCGTCTCTCCATACAGCGCGGGCATCCTGACAGGTCTTGCCGCTGAGCTCAAGGAGCATAACCACTATCTGCTGGTGCATCCGTTGCTCATCGGTGAGGATCTGCAAGGTGTCGAACAATTGTTGCGGAGTGGCCGTCTCGACGGAGTCGTGGTCCGGCTGGTGGATTCGGTGGAGGACGCGAACGACGCCTTGCTCGGGTTGATCGCATCGGCGGCTGTGCCGTGCGTCTGCCTGGAGCAACCGCCGGACCCGCGATTCGGGCTCGATGCGGTCCTGTTCGACAGCTTCGCCGGGGCGTACGAGGCGACCACGTATTTGATGGAACTGGGGCACCGGCGCATCGCGCACCTCCAGGGTGATCTGCTCTACGAGAGCGCACAGGCGCGGCGCCGCGGCTACGAGCACGCACTCCGGGACGCCGGCATTGCGTTAGATGCCGACCTGATTCAAGGCAACACGTGGGACCCCACGGCGGTCGACGATGCGGTTGAACGTTTGTGGTCGCTGGTTGACCGGCCAACGGCGATATTCGCGGCAAACGATAATCTCGCGTTCCGTGCCATGGGCGTCCTGCACCTGGCAGGCGCACGCGTGCCAGACGACGTCGCGCTGATCGGCTTCGACGACATTCCACTCGCGCACGAGATGGTGCCGGCGCTCACGACTGTCCGCATTCCGCTGGACGAGATCGGCCGCCGCGCTTCGCGTCTCGTGCTGGAGCAGCTCGGGAAGCCGGAACGCGGCCCCGCGCGCACCGAGGTGATCGTGCCGCACCTCGTCCACCGCGCGACTGCGTAGGCAGCACCGGGTCAGGGTTGGGCCCGCGTCCCGATTCTCATCAGTCGTTCAGCGAGTCGGCGAGGCGACCCGAAGGCGACCAGCGTCGATGTTCACCGTCTGAAGACTCGGACTCGCAAGCAGTCCATCGATCGCAAACTGCCGAGCCGAATCGATCTGTGTTCGGGTGATCTCGTAGGCACGCTCACCGTCACCGTCCACGAGCGCCTCGACCAGGTCATGGTGCTCGTGAAAGGCTTGCTCGTTGCGGTCGCGCAGGAGATGCCCCAGGTGGTGCACACGCTCGATCTTTTCGAGTACACCAACGATTGTCTCGGCGAGCAGGTCGTTGCCACACGCACGCACGATGGTGCTGTGAAATTCGGTGTTGAGCTGTAGGAATGCGCGTGCGCTCTCCGCGTCTCCGACGATGTAGCGTGCCTGACATAATTCGTCCAGTCGGCGCAAATGAGCCGAATCGATGCGACCCGCTGCGCTACGAGCGGCAGAGGGTTCCAGCAATGCGCGCACTTCGAACAGCTCCTTCACGTGCCGAATCGTGATCGGCGCTATCCGGTAGCGTTGCCGAAGCGCAACCTCGACGAGCCGCTCCTGGCACAACCTTTTGAGCGCCGCACGGACTGCAGCTCGACCCACCCGGAACTGCGTGGCAAGCTGCGCCTCAGTGACAGCCAGTCCAGGCTCCAGCTCGCAGCGGATGACCGCCGCTTTGATGGCCGCGTACGCCCTGTCAGCCAGCGAGCGGGAGGCCACCGGAGGTACATCCTTGCTGGTTGCCTCCCAGCCGCCACGCAGCGCGAGCGCAATATTCCTCCTGCGTGGTGCGGCTGGCACGTTAGATGTGCCTCGCACCAAGAGCCTTGCCCTGGAGGAAGAACAGCAAGTAGTCCGGTCCGCCGGCTTTCGAGTCTGTACCGCTCATATTGAAGCCTCCGAATGGGTGTACGCCCATCAGGGCTCCGGTCGACTTCCGATTGAAGTACAGATTCCCGACATGGAACTCGCGTCGGGCGCGTGCGAGCCGATCCGGGTCACGGCTGTAGAGTGAGCCCGTCAGTCCGAACTCTGTTGAGTTCGCGACCGCGAGCGCATCCTCGAAGTCTCGCGCGCGAATGAATGTCAGGACTGGACCGAAGATCTCCTCCTGTGCAACACGCGCCGTGGGCGAGACGTCCGCGATGATGGTTGGTTCGATGAAGAAGCCGTCGAGCGCGGGCTTACCAGCTCCCAAAACGACGTGGCCCTCGGTGCGGCCAATATCGATGTAGTCGCGGATCTTCCGCTCGGCGGCGGAGTCCACCACCGGGCCGACCTGCACGTCGGGATCAGTTGGATTGCCCGCGCGTAACTCGCGGGTACGCTGAATGACGCGCTGCAGCAGGTCATCGTAGACGGCGTCGACTGCGATCGCGCGGGAGCCTGCCGAGCATTTCTGCCCCTGAAAACTGAAAGCGCTCGTCACGATGCCGTCGGCGGCTGCGTCGAGATCCGCCGTCTCATCGACAACGACGGCGTTCTTGCCGCCCATCTCCAGTTGAACCCGCTTCAACCAGATCTGACCCGGCTGAACTCTGGCGGCCCGCTCGTAGATACGGATGCCAACGTCCTTGGAGCCAGTGAAAGCAACGAATCGGATGAGCGGGTGATCGACGAGCGCGTCACCAATCGCACCGCCGGGACCGGTCAGATAATTGATGACGCCGTCAGGCAGTCCGACCTGGCGGAAGAGGTCCACTAGCCAGGCCGCAATCGTCGGAGACGCAGACGCA
>JAFAPL010000513.1 GCA_019247135.1 Chloroflexota bacterium
AGAACCAGGCTCTCGACCTGCTCACGCCACACACCATTCGTCGCAGCCCGGACGCCCCATTCTGGGAAGTGGCTCCACGCCAGATCGCCGACTTGATCCGGCGCTTCAACAAGCCGGTTATCGATGACGAGCCGGCTCGAAGCGGCCCGGTGCAGTTCGGCGGTATCGATGGCGGCACGTGGCCTGAATGGCACATCGAGGCGATCGAGCGGGTACGCGAGGCCGGCGGCTACCCCATTTATCATCACGACATGGTGCAGTATGGCTATGCTGCGCCGACGACACCGCCGAGTGGCATTCCCGAGCCGGAGTTCAGTCCGTTTCACCGCAAGGTGTTCGAGTATCTCCGCTCAACTGCGTCAGCACCCCGCACGTAATGAGCCTTCCGAGATGCGTGGCCACGCTGCTGCAGACGTCCTGCGAGAGCAGAACCCTTCGGGCTAACCCCGCGAGAACCGGCCCGTAATGCGCAAAGTCAGGTAGCGTGAGCGCCAGCATTCTCCACTCCAGTGGTCCAGCACGGTTTCATGTGACAGAACGCGTCCGCCGTGCGGGCGGCTTGCGTCGCCCCGAGCTCGTTTGGGGTTACGTGTTCATCTTGCCCAGTTTCATCGGCGTGCTGTGCTTTACGCTCTTTCCAATTCTGGCGTCCTTCGGGCTCATGTTCACGGATTGGACGCTCGTTGGTCAGGCCAGCTTTGTTGGGTTGGACAACTTCACTCGCATGCTGCGGGATGACGTATTCGCCACGGCTCTGCGTAACACGGTTCTGTACGTGCTGCTGTTCGTACCAGCGGTTGCGGTTGGTGGCTTTCTGCTGGCGTTGCTCATGGATCGCAAGCTCCGCGGCATCGCCCTGTATCGAACGATATTTTTCATGCCATCGGTGTGCATGTTCGTGGCGGTCGCGATGGTGTGGCAGTTCCTGTATCAGCCGTCAACTGGCGTGTTTACGTACTACGTGAGCCTGTTTGGCATACATCCCCCGGATTGGCTGAGCGACCAGCGCTGGGCGATGGTTGCCATCGCCATCGTCGGTTTCTGGCGGAATGTGGGCTACTTCGGCTTGATCTATCTGGCAGGCCTGCAGAGCATTCCAAGCGAATTTCACGAGGCCGCCGCGGTTGACGGCGCGACAGCCTGGGCCCGCGTCAGACACATCACCGTACCGCTCATCTGGCCGACAACGTTCTTCGTCCTGGTCATCGCTTTCATCGAGGCTTTCCAGCTGTTCGGTGAGCCATATGTCATGACCAAGGGTGGGCCCGGCTACGCAACGACCACGCTGGTGTATCTGATTTACAGGAACGCGTTCGAGGGCTTCAAGATGGGCTACGCAGCGGCGCAGTCGTGGGTGCTGTTCGCGATCATTTTTACGGTGACTTTCATCCAGTGGCGGCTGAACGAAAGGCGGAGTCGTGGACTTGGCGCGTAGTAGTACTCGCCGCAAGTCCGTCCAGAGTTTCGACCCACTCGCCCCAACCCCCTCTCCCTGGCCAGGGAGAGGGGGCGAAGGGGGTGAGGGTTGACCCCCACTAGCGGTGCTGTTCCGCCGCGCCGTACTGGTGCGCCTTCAGCGCAACGGCGGGCTCGATGGCGACGCAGGTTCGGTGACGGCGCGAGTTATGCGCTGCTGTCGGTCGTCGCCCTGGGCATGCTGTTGCCATTTCTATGGATGCTGGCGACGTCATTGAAAAGCTACTCGGAGCTGACGGTCTATCCACCCCGCCTGCTTCCGGATGCATTGCACTGGGAGAATTATCCGATAGCGTGGCACTACTCCGAGGTGGTGCCTTTCGGCAGGTTCTTTCTCAACAGCCTGCTGGTGGCGACGTGCATCACCATCGGCCACCTGGTCACCTGTTCGATGGCCGGCTACGCCTTTGCTCGGCTCCGCTTTCCAGGGCGGAATGGCTTGTTTCTGGTCTACCTCGCGACATTGATGGTCCCGTTTCAAGTGACGATGGTCCCGCTGTATCTGATCATGCGCCAGCTTCAATGGGTCGACACCTACCTGGCGCTGATTGTGCCCAGCCTCGTGAGCGCGTACGGGACCTTCCTGGTGCGCCAGTTCATGCTCACGTTGCCGACCGAGTTGGAAGACGCAGCCCGATTGGACGGAGCCGGGCCGCCGACGATCCTGTTCCGCATCATCCTGCCACTGTCCCGCCCGGTACTGATGACGCTGCTGATTCTGTCATTCCTGTCCAGCTGGAACGCATTTCTGTGGCCGCTCATTGTGATCAACAGCACTGAGTTCCGTACGCTGCCACTCGGACTCGTGACGTTCATCAGTGTGCCTGAGGCGACTGGCGCTCCGCAGTTCCAACTGCTCATGGCTGCCGCGACCTTCGCCATGATCCCAACTCTGGCGGTGTTCGTTATAGCTCAGAGGCAATTCATCAAGGGCATTGCTATGACCGGGCTGAAAGGTTAGCCGTGGCGACGCTGGCGGATGTCGCACGCGCGGTCGGCATTGCGCCAAGTACGGCATCACGTGCACTGAACCGACCCGAGTTGGTCCGCCCAGAAGTCGTCGAGCGCGTCCACGCCGCGGCGGAGCGGTTGGGGTATGCCCCGAACCCGTTCGCCCGTTCACTCCGATGGAGGGACAGCAGGACACTCGGCCTGATCGTCCCGGACAACACGAACCCGTTCTTCGCCGAGGTGGCGCGCGGCATCGAAGAGGCCTGTTTCCGCGCCGGCTACACACTCATGTTGTGCAACTCCGATCAATCTCTGGAGAAGGAGGCGGCTCAGGCGCGCGCTCTGTACGGCAAACGTGTGGATGGGGTGCTGATGTTCAACGCCAGCGACGCGAGCGCCGCCACAATTAAATGGCTCATCGAGCGCGACGTGCCTGTCGTGTTGGTGGAGCGCCGACTTGCGGTACGAGGCGCCGACTGCGTGATCAGCGACAACCGCAACGGAGTACGTGAGGCGATGATTCACCTCAAGGACTCAGGTCATCGCCGCATCGCGTGCCTGTTACGCGACCCAGGCGTGTCACACTATCGCGAGCGACTCGAAGCCTACATTGCGGCGGGGCGCGAGCTCCAGCTCGAGGACTTACGGGATCTGGTCCGTACCGGACTCAGTACGTATGCTGACGGTCAATGGGCGGCTACCGAGCTGCTCACCGGTGACAATCCACCATCCGCCTTGTTGTGCCTGAGCGATACGCTGGCGCTGGGAGCACTGCGCGGTGCGACGCTGGCACGTCGGCGTGTGCCGCAAGACGTGGCGGTGGTTGGTTTCGGCAATACCGAAATGTCGGCTTACACCCAGCCGCCACTCACGTCTGTTGGTCAGGAGCGCCTTGCCGTCGGTTCGGCAGCCGTTCGGCTGCTGCTCGAGCGGATCAAGAAGCCGTTTTCAGCTTCACGAACACCACGGTCTCGCATTCGCATAATTCCCACTCGACTGGTCGTGCGCGAATCCAGCGCGATGCATTCGGAAACGGCGGTTGTCGCGCTCAACCCGGTGGAGTCGTGATCGGCATCGATCTCGCCGGTAGAGTGGCGCTGGTGACCGGCGCCTCCCGGGGTATGGGTCGCGCCACCAGCTTGTTGCTGGCGGCGGCCGGAGCGGACCTCGTGATGACCTATCGCGAGCGGCGCGACGCCGGTGAAGACGTTCTGGAGCAAGTGCGCGCGGTCGGCCGTGATGCGCTGCTGATGCAGTGCGACGCTGGCGTAACGGAGTCGGTCGAAGCCGTCGTCGCGAATGCGCAGCGCCAGTTTGGGCACATCGACATCCTCGTCAGCAACGCCGGCGCGGGGACGCGCGCGGCGCTCACCGAAACGACCGACCAGGAATACCAACGCGTGTTCGACGTGAACGTGAAAGGCTTTCTGGCCGCCGCGCGACGGGTTGTCCCCGCCATGCAGGAACGGCGCTGGGGTCGCGTGATCGCGATCGGTTCCGCCACCGGCCAGAGCGGTCGCTCATATCTGTCGCCGTCGCCTCCGGTGTATGCGGCGGCCAAAGCTGCGCTGGCGGGTATGTGTCGAGCGCTGGCGCGCGAGTGTGGACCGTATGGGATTACCGTGAATTGCATCCAACCGGGCTTGACTCGAAACGACGGGACCGCGCGAGCCGATCCGGCCCGCGTGGCGTACGCGGTTCAGGAAACGCCGCTCGGTCGGATCGGCGAACCGGAGGATATCGCGGGTGCAGTTCTGTTTCTTGCATCCGACTACGCCAGCTACATCACTGGCTCATTGTTGAACGTCAACGGCGGACTCTTCATCGGTTGAGTTCGCCGCGCTCACTTCGGGGTAGGCGCGGGCGCGGGTGATGCGGAGGCGCACTGGCCCGCCTCCCAAATCGGATGTCTCCCACCCGCATATGAGCGCACCCGTTCGAACGCTCAATCGTGCCCCGGAAGAAGTTGCTGCTGCCGATGAAATCCGCCACAAAGGGTGTGTGCGGCTCCTCGTAGATCTCCACCGCGCTGCCCAGCTGCTCGATCGCGCCGCGCTGCATCACCGCGATGCGGTCCGCCATCGTAAGCGCCTCTTCCTGATCATGAGTCACGTAGATGGTGGTGATCTGGAATTGCTGCTGGATGCGTCGGATCTCATCGCGCATGCGAACTCGCAGCTTCGCGTCGAGATTGGAGAGAGGCTCGTCCAGCAGCAGGATCTTCGGCTTGAGTACCAGGGCCCGCGCCAGCCCGGCGCTGATGAGCTGGCCCGCGCGCATCCCGGCCGGCCAGGTCCTCGACGGCGTCGGCGTAGCGATGGATGTATTCCCGACCTTTCTCAACCCGGGGGCCAGCCTGTCCGGCTACGAGCTAGACGGCCTCGATGTGTTGCCCATGCTCTCCGAGGGGGCGCCGTCACCCCACTCGGAGGTGTACTGGGAGATGATGCGGCAGACCGCCGTGCGCCGAGGACGTTGGAAGCTCGTGTTGAATGCCGCGCTGGTAGAGGGAGCCGAGCCCGATGAGGACGTGTTGCTGGCGGACCCCGGCGAGCGCGAGAACCTCCGCCATCGTGAGCCACGAGTGCTCGATGAGCTGATGGCGGCGGCCAGGTCGTGGCGCGAGCGAATCGACGCGCGATGGGAGCGCGAATGGCTTCCACGCGTCACGAACACCACCGATTTGGAAACCAACGAGATCCGCCTTTAGCGGCACCGCTGCGCGTATGGTGGGCACCCCGTCGGCGACCAACCCGTACCGCGCGCGTGGCCTCGCCCCGCTCAAGGGCGAGACGCACCTGCACACCGTCCACAGCGATGGAAAGGACACTCCGGCGGTGATGCTCGAGGCTTGCCGCCAGGCCGGCTACGACTTCGCCGCCATCACCGATCACAACACCATCAGCGGCCACGGCGAGGCACGCGCCGCCGCGGCTGACCTGGGACTCGTGCTGCTGCCCGGCGCCGAGCTGACGACCTTCCACGGCCACGCCGTCTGCCTCGGCATCGAGCGCATGCCCGAGTGGCGCGACCTGGAGACACGCGGGATGGACGCCTTCGCGGCGGATGTGCACGCGCAGGGCGGACTGCTCCAGGTGAGCCACCCAACCCGACTCGGGTCGCCGGCCTGCACCGGCTGCGCATGGGAATGGCCAGTGTCGCCATCCAGCCTGGACCTGTGGGAGATCTTCTCCGGAGCGAACCCCGTGCACCCACATTCGGCATTGTCGGCCCTGTTCTGGCGCCGACTGCTCGACGGCGGCGGGCACGCGACACCAGTCGCCGCCGGCGACGTGCATTCGAGGGCGGCCGCCGCGGCGGCCCGCCCCGCCACCTATGTCTACGCCTCGGAATCGTCCGCGTCCGCCGTGCTGGACGGACTGCGCGCGGGCCGCCTGTTCTCGTCCGCAGGGCAGCGCCTCGACCTGTGGCTCGCGGGGCCTAGCCAGCAGCGAGTGCTGGTTGGCGAGAGGGCACCCGCGGCTCACTCCTGGCGTGCCCGGATCGACGTTGAACCTGGCGACGGCTACACGACCCGACTCGTGTTCAATCGCCGCGGGCAAATCCAGCTCCTGCCGTCGGGGGCGATGGTAGCCGGCCCAGGCTGGGTCTACGCCGAGGTCGTCGACGGGTCCGCGGGCTCGCCGCTGGCCGTCACCGCGCCAATCTGGATGGTGTAGCGCACGTCCGGCGATATGACGTTATGGGCGCTCAGCACCACGGCCCACTCGCCCGCGGGGAGCGGGCCTGGGATCAGGCCAGGCGCGAAGCGCGATCGCGGCCGATCATCAGGCTCTGATCGGTGGCCAGCCGATGGCATGCGCCCCGATATGCGCCCATGGCGTCGTCAATGGAGAGCGTGATGAGATTTGGCACGAGCGCGCGCAGATCGGCGCCCGATCCCGCTGCCGCCTCACCAAGCAGGCTCCGCTCGTAATCCACTTGCCAGGCATCGGCGAGGCTACGCTGTGCGGCGACCCCGCCCGTCGCCAAACCAAAGAGTGTGGTCGCCTTTCTGAGCCGCTCGGCCTGTTCCACGATCGCACGCGTCACCAGTGTGCGCGCCCTCGCCAGGTCACAATAGGCGGGCGCATACATGGCGTGGACCCGGAGTTCCACGCAGCCCGCGGGCACAGAAACTGATGCGTTGGTGGCGCTGGTTGTGCTCGGGACCGATCACCTGCTGGCAGTCGAGGAGGGACGCGATTGCCTGCACCGTCTGATCCTACGCTGCATCGAACAGGTCGGCCCTGGA
>JAFAPL010000683.1 GCA_019247135.1 Chloroflexota bacterium
CGCTGACCCCACTCGCGCAACGTGATCAACGTCGAACCTATTCACGCCCTGGCACAACGCGCACGCGAAAGCATTGAGCGCGTCATCGTTGGCAAGTCCCACGTCATCGATCTGCTGCTGGTCGCCATCCTGTGCGAAGGCCACGTATTGATCGAGGACGTGCCCGGCATCGGCAAAACGATGCTCGCCAAATCGCTCGCGCGCACCCTGGACTGCACGTTTCGCCGCATTCAGTTCACGCCAGACCTCCTGCCGAGCGACATCACCGGAGTATCGTTTTTCAACCAGCGAACCCAGGATTTCGAGTTTCGTCCAGGTCCGATCTTCTCTCAAGTGATACTCGCCGACGAGATCAATCGTGCCACCCCCCGCACTCAATCTGCTTTGCTGGAATGCATGGAGGAGCGTCAGGTTACGGTGGAGTCCAACACGCGACTCTTGCAGCGGCCGTTCATCGTGCTCGCGACGCAGAATCCGATCGAGCTGGAGGGAACCTTCCCGCTGCCGGAAGCGCAGCTGGATCGATTCCTCATGCGCCTCTCGCTCGGCTATCCCGCCGAGTCGGACGAAAAAACAATTGTCCACCGCTTTCGCGCCTCCAATCCACTCGACGACCTGCAGCCGGCGATCAGTCAATCGGATCTCCTCGAAATGCAGGCTGCGAGTCGCGAAATCCACGTCGCGGATGTCGTCGAAGATTACTTGATCCAGCTCGTCCGCGCCTCGCGGCTGCACGCCTCAGTCGAGCTCGGCGCCAGTCCGCGCGCAACGCTTGCGCTGTATCGTTCAGCCCAGGCACTGGCGGCCATCCGCGAGCGGAGCTTCGTCGTGCCCGATGACGTGAAATATCTCGCGCCGATGGTGCTCACGCACCGCCTGATCACGAGCGCCCAATCGCGCCTTCGCGGACGGGCCGCCTCGGACGTCATCAACGATGTGCTCGCCTCCGTTCCAGTCCCGGTCGAAGCGACACCCTGAACGTGCTGCATGCGAAACGAAGGCTGGCTGTACCTCATCGGCGGACTCGCGCTGATTGGCCTGCTCCTCCGCGAGGGCCAGCTATTTATCGTCGCCGTGATTCTCCTCCTGACCGCGGCGCTCTCGAGAGTATGGGAACACTACTGTCTGGTCGGACTCAGCTACCGGCGTGAACTGGGGCAGTCCCGTGCGTTTTTCGGTGAAGAGGTCCCGCTAACGATCGAGATCGTCAACGACAAGCCACTTCCGCTCGCGTGGCTCGAAGTCGATGATGGTGTACCTGGAGCCTCGCAAACCGAGATTACTCCAGGTGGAGTCAGCCCGTCGCACATTCCCGGCCGGCGGATGCTTGGCATGCTGCTCTCGATTCGGTGGTACGAGCGCATCCGTCGCCATTATCGCGTGCGCTGCATTGCGCGCGGCTATCACGCCTTCGGCCCATCGACTCTGCGCACCGGCGACGTCTTCGGTTTTGCCACGCGCGAACTGGAGGTTCCTCACGAAGATTATCTGCTGGTGTACCCGCGCATCGTCGCACTCGATCGGCTTGGCCTGCCAGCGGCGGATCCGTTCGGTGATGTGCCACTTCGACAGCAGTGGCTGTTCGAAGATCCGCTGCGGACCGTCGGAGTCAGAGATTATCGTCCGGGCGACAGCCCGCGTCGACTTCACTGGAAAGCGACCGCGCGTGCGCCGGGCCAGCAGCTCCAGGTGAAATTATTCGAGCCAACCACCACACATCGCGTGCTCGTGCTTCTCAATATCAGCACCACCGATACCAACTGGTCGTGGGCTGGTTATGATCCAGAAGTCCTGGAAGCGGCGATAACAACGGCAGCCTCAGTTGCAAGTTGGGCGTCCGAACGCGGTCTCCTCGTTGGACTCGGCGCGAATGGGAAACTATTCCGCTCCGGTACCGCCGTACGCATTCCACCCAGTCGCGATCCGCACCAGCTGATGCACATCCTCGAAGCGCTTGCGCGGCTCGTCCCGATGCCGACGATGGCACCCGAAACTCTGCTGGAGCTGGAGCAGCACGGCCTCGCGTACGGCACATCGATTGTGCTCATCACTGCGACAATTTCCGACCTGATGGTGCGTCAACTGCGTCGACTCCAGTCCGCCGGCCATCGCCCTTCGGTCCTGCTGATCAGCTCGGACGAACACCCCCTCGCCCGTCTCGACGGTCTGCCCGGTTACGCGATCCGCGTCGAGGACACCCAGTAGTCGCATGCGCCTCGCACTCACCCTCGGTCTCGCGCTCCTGACCACGTGCTGGATGTACTGCTGGAGCGTCCTGATCGGCCTGTGGGCGGTGCCAACCGATCCTCGTCCGCTGCTTTCGTCACCCAGCATCCTGCTCGTGGTCCTGTGCGGCGCGCTCGTCATCCATGCGACCGCTCGTCGCCTCGGTCGGCGCCGACGCACACAGTTGGTGCTGGCGCTTTGCGCCTTGGCAATCGTGCTGCTCGTCGTCAGCGTCGACCATCATCTGGCCCCGGCGGATGTTCTGATGGACCTGGCAATCGTACTCGGAAATCCAACTCCACCCGCACTCGCGTTCGCGGTGGGATTGTTCCTGTGGTGGCGTGGAGTCCAGATCGGCATCCAGACCCCCACCTTCTCCGACGTGGACGCCGCATTCCGCTGGGGCATCGGCTTGCTGGCGGTGTTCGGTCTGATTCTCGGACTGACCACCCGCCCCAGCCTGTTGCCCAGCCTGGAGTCCACTACAACTCCGTTCGTAGTTGGATTTTTCTTCGTCGCTCTCCTGACACTCGCGCTGGCCAGGCTGGAGAGTCTGCGCACGCGCACGCGTGCGCTCGCCGTGAACGGCCAGTGGCTGGCGTGGCTCGCCGCCGTGGCTGCCCTGACCATCTTGATCGCGCTCTTTATCGCGCAACTCGTGTCATTCGACACGCTCCGCGAAATCGTCCAACCATTCTTCGACCTGCTCGGCCTGGTGGTCGTCTTGGCAATTTATGTGGTGGTCATTCCACTCGCGTATGTCGTTCAGTTCATTCTGTATTTCCTGCTGTCGCTGATTCATCCCGAAACGCCACAGCAACCGCCACAGCCACTCCAGCCAACCGATATCGACCAGTTACTCCGGCATATTTTCGGCGAACTGATCCCGCCGGAAGCCATCGTGGTGGCAAAAGCCGCCGGCGCCGCCTTGCTGGTCGGTATCGCGCTGCTGGTGGTCGCGCGCGCCGTGTCACACTGGCGGGCCACGGTCGGCGAAGACGACGCGGTCGAGGAAGAGCGCGAATCGGTCTGGAGCGGGCGGTCGCTGCGCGCCGCCATCCTCGCCTGGCTCCAACAATTGTTCCGACGTCGACGCGCAGCAGTTCCACTCCAGCCAGCACGCGCCGCCGCGGGCGCAGCCGGGCCATTGGATGAACCCCTGTCGAGTGTCCGCGCACTCTATCGCCAGTTGCTCCGGTTAGGCGCCAGCGCCGGAGCCAGTCGCAACTCCGCGACAACTCCGTTCGAACACCTGCCGATTCTCGAACGGTCACTCGAACCGGTCGCGAATCTCGAGCACCTGACGCAGGCGTACGTCCGAGCGCGTTACGGCGAAGCGGAGCCGGAGTCCCAAGAGCTGGAGCGCGCCCGGCGCGAGCTGGACGAGCTCCGGCCAATCGAGCGCGGCTCGGACTAGGCGCTTAGCGCCCCACGCTTATCGCGGATACGGGGCCGGAGCTGGCGCTATCCGCATCCCGCCTCGCGGTCCGCGACCACGTCGTGAAGCTGCCCGCACGGCCGTCAGCGTGCGCCGAATCAACGTGGCGGGCGCGGTCCGAACCCGCCGCGACCGCCCGGTCGCCCGCCACCGCCTCGCGGACCCGGTGGCCGACGCGGCCCGGGCGCGCGACGCGGGCGGTCCTCGGACTCGTCGAACGAGCGCTGCTGCCCGCGCGAGTCAAAGTCGCGCCGCTGTCCGTAGCCGCCGCCTCGACCGCCGGGCCGGCCGCCGCGCGGTCCGGATTGGCGCGGGGGCCGTTCGGGTCGACCTTCGAAGTCGGCATCGTCCCCAAATCCGCGCGCGCCGCCGCCGTACTGCCGTGGCCCACGATCAGACGGGCCGGCGTCAAAGTCGCGCGGAGCTCCGCCTCCGCGCGGTCCGCCCGCACCGCGCCAGGTGCGGCTGCTGAGCGTCGCGTTCCGCGCGTGCTCCGGCGCCTCGACATGCCAGCCGAACGCGGCGCCGATCGCCCGGGCGATCACCTCCGCGAGCGCGGCATCGTCCAGCTCGCCGTCGGCTCGCTCGCGTGCTTCGGCCAGCTCGACGCGGATGCGACGCCGCAGCTCCGCTTCGACGGCGGCCGGGGTCCGCGGGGCCGGCCGATTAGACCGCCGCGCC
>JAFAPL010000687.1 GCA_019247135.1 Chloroflexota bacterium
CGGCATCCAGGGTGGCGGTCCAGGCGTGCGAAACAGAAGATGCGCCGGGCTGGTCGGGATCGACGCCGCTGCGGGCGTTGTCGTGCTGGTACGTAGGCCAGTTGCCAGCGGCGGCCTGAGACTGAGCAGGACCACCCAACGACAGGACACAGGCTACTGCCCCGCACGTCAGCGGGATCAGCACGCGAACAGTCTGCAGCAGACGAACCATGCGTCCAAGCGGACGAACGCGAGCGCGGGAACACGCGTCCCATTCCTATCTTTATGAAGTGTTCGATTCGCCCGCCAGGCGCGGGCTGGCACGTATGGTACACCGCTGTCCGTGAACGGGAATCCGATGAAGGCGGCGCTCGCGCGCGGCCAGGTGCAGATTGGCACGTGGATCAACCTGGTGCGTAACCCGGCCGTGCTCACGTTGTTGAAAAGCGCCGGGCTGGACTACGCGCGCGTCGACATGGAGCACTCGTCGCCGTCCATCGAAACGGTGGCCGACATGGCGGTACTTTCCCGCGCGCTCGGGTTCCCACTCGTCGTTAGGCCGCCCGAGGGCAATCGCGAGTGGATCACACGCTTGCTCGACGTTGGCGTGTGGGGATTGCACGTGCCGCAGGTAGACACGCCCGAGATCGCGCAGGCGGTCGCGCGCGCCGCCCGGTACGCACCGCATGGCGACCGCGGCATGGCGCGTGGCGCGGCGGGTGACGACTACGACCCTTCGGCGTCACTCGCCGATTTGAATGCGCAGGTGCACGTCACGGTCATGCTCGAGACAGCACGCGCCTTTCAAGCGCTGGACGAAATCCTGAGCGTCGAGGGTATCGACGCGGTCACGCTCGGGCCGACGGACCTGGCGCAAGACCTCGGCGTGTTCGGGACGCCGCGTCAGGCGGCAGTCATCGACGAGCACCGCGACAGACTCATCGACGCCGCGGCGCGGCACGGCAAGGACGTCGCTATGCTCGTCCAGACGCTCGACGAAGCCGAGCGTTGGATCAAAGCCGGCGTGAAGCTGATCGCCTACGCTTCGGACGTCGCGATTTTGAAAAACGGCTACGCGTCAGCGGCGGCGCGGCTCAAAGCTTTGAAGTGATCAGCCGATCCCGTGCCCCGGGGACCCAGGTGAGTCGCGGCGTGCCGACGGGTTTGTCCTCAACTCGGACTCAACCTTGGGCTAACAGGCTCTACCCGTTGAGCGGCCAATACTGCGGGGGTGCCCGAAGGCTGTCGTCCGGGTCGTCTCGATGGCGTGGTCGTCCTTGAACGACCAACGTTGGAGGATGAGCGAGGTTTCTTTCACGAGGCATTTCGACTGCGGGACCTGGAGGAGTACCTGGAGCATCCGGTCACCTTCCTACAGGTCAATCACTCTCGATCGCACAAGAACGTACTTCGCGGGCTGCACGCCGAGAACTGGAGCAAACTCGTGTACGTGCCGTCTGGCGATGTGTTCACAGCAGTGGCAGATATTCGTCCCTGGTCACCGACGTTTGGTCTGGTGGAGACTTTCAGATTTTCTGACGCGAATCGCCCAACCGTGTTCCTGCCAGCCGGCCTGGCGCATGGCTACTGCGTGCTCAGCGAGGTGGCCGATTACCTGTATCAGGTCACCAGTTATTACGACGGGTCGGATACACGGGCGGTGGCATGGGACGACCCAGATCTGGCAGTCCCGTGGCCAACCCGAACTCCAATTTTGTCCGATAGGGATCGCCGAAATCCGACCCTTCGCGAGCTGGTACCGGAGCGGTTTCAGGATTCGGATGGTGTAGCTGTTCTCGCTGGACATCTTGCGTGAAGGGCATAGCCGATGACCTTGAGTCGGCGTCAATTACTGGCCGGCGGAGCCGTGCTGGTGGCTGGCGCCGGATTGGCTTCGAGACCCACGGTTCGGCGTGTGCTGGATGTCAGCGTCCGGCGTGCCGAAACGGCGGTCTGGCGCACGGGTTCCACCGTGGCCCCGCCGCCGTCGTCGGTCACGATCGTTGTCCAGCCCAGGCGCATCCTGCGGCCGATCAGTCCGCTGATTTATGGCGTAGCGCACGCCAATCCTGACCAGCTGATCGGCCTTGGAGCGCGGCTGAACCGCTGGGGCGGGAATCCCAATACGCGCTACAACTGGGTTAACGGCACGTGGAACGCGGCGCGCGACTGGGAATTCCGCAACTACGGCGATGACTCAGGCAAGTCGTCGCCCGCGGGGACTGCCACGGACCGATTTGTTCAGGGGAACCAGAGCGTCGGCGCCGACACGGTCCTGACCGTGCCGGCCATAGGCTGGGTCTCGAGCAATGCGGACAAGCAAGTCCAGTCCGTGGGTGTGCCGTCCAGCGGTGGTCCGCCACTTACACCAGGGGATGACGCCATTGCTGGCTACAACCCCGCCGAAAATCAGCGCCGGACGAGCGTGCCGTCCCTCGCCCGCAAGAACGCCCCCTTCGTGGACGCCCCCGAGGGAGGTGACGGCCCTGTGTACCAGGATGAGTGGATCCACCATCTGGTGGAGCGTTTCGGCACAGCCGACGCGGGCGGCGTGCGCTACTACGTGGTCGATAACGAGCCAG
Source organism: Chloroflexota bacterium (assembly GCA_019247135.1). The sequence goes on from JAFAPL010000687.1 coordinate 2,562, forward strand.
ATCTGTGGTCCTCCACACACACCGACATTCATCCGGTGCATATGAGCTACGACCAGACGTTGTCGACCTTCCTCGAATACGCCACCGCGATCAAGGCGGTCGATCCCGCGGCCAGGGTCGCGGGCCCGGCGTTGTCGGGTTGGCAGGCGTACTTTTACTCGGCGCTGGATCGCGGCGGCGACAACTTCCGCACTCACGCCGATCGTCAGGCACATGCTGACGTGGCATTCCTGCCCTGGTGGCTAGACCGAGTCCGCAGACACGACGAACAGGCTGGCTTCCGGACGCTGGATACCCTGGACGTGCACTACTATCCGCAAGCCGCCAACGTGTTCAGCGCAGCAGACGACGCCGATACGCGCGGACTCAGGCTACGATCCACACGTTCGCTGTGGGACCCGACGTACGTCGACGAGTCCTGGATCAACGACTGCGTACGCCTGATCCCGCGTTTGCGTGAGTGGATCGACCAGTTTTACCCCGGCACGCGGCTGGCGATCGGTGAATGGAACTGGGGTGGCGAAGACAGCATGAGCGGTGGCCTGGCCGTCGCGGACGTCCTCGGCATCTTCGGTCGCGAGGGCGTGGACATGGCCAACTACTGGACTGTTCCCCCGCCCGAAAGCCCCGCCGCACGGGCGTTTGCGCTCTACAGGGACTTCGGTGATCAGGCAATTGCCACAACGCTCGAGGCCTCACCGGATTACATCACCGCGTACGCCAGTTGCGATTCCGCAACTGGTGACGTGCTGCTGGTCGCCATCAACAAACGATGGGAC
>JAFAPL010000690.1 GCA_019247135.1 Chloroflexota bacterium
ACCGCTAGACCCGCGGCCCTACAAAGCGACAGTACCCAAGAACGTTTCGCCATCGAGATTCCTCCCCTCGAGGTTCGCGTAGCGCGCTGCCCCGCGCTGCCGCATCGCTCGCTCGAAGCTGCCGGCGGCCCCGCAACACAGTGGCGACCGCGCGCGCTACGTTGTGATCTCCCCTGAGGCAGTCGCTGCGACTCGGGCACACGCAGTTCGGCCCGGACGGAGCGGAAGTTGCGTATTCCGAAAATCTCCACAATTAATCAGCCAATCAGCCGATTCAGTCCACGGTGTCACACGGCAGCGGGTTGGTGCGCAACAACGTCTCGTGGAATTCGACAAGCATCGCCCTGATTGCGACTTTTCTGCAGCGATTTATGTCGTGGCGCGCACGCGGTTCTATTTCACTTCACATATGGTGGCGTCTATCCAGGCTGTCGACCGTTGGGGAAAGTGCGTGCGGTCAGCGGCCCCATGGTCGGCCTGCTGTGGGCCGCCGACATCAGAGCGCTCGGTGAAAGGAGCCGCGGGTGCTATCAGGCAGGTCCAGAGAATGGCTCGACATTCGCGGCCCGGCCAGCGACAGCCATCTCCACGCTGCTTGATCGACAGCCGGCGTCCGCCCAGCAGCTCACCGTCGGCTACTGGCGAGGGACGGTCCGCACTCCCGGCGTATCGCCGCGAATACATCGTCCTGCGAGTCCAACGCTGCGCGCCCAAACTCTACTATCGCCATTCGCGTGCTGTACAGACGAGCGGGCCTGCGGTTGAATGGCGAGCATGGTCGAGGAAGGGGAAGCCGCATCAGCCCGGCAAATGAAATACCTGGACATGCTCGAGGCGGCCATCTCCAGGATGGCCGACAATCAGTTCAAGTTGAGAGGGTGGAGCGTTGCACTTGGCAGCGCGATCATCGGCTTCGCTGCCAAGGACAATAACGCGCGCGTGGCCCTGCTGGCAGTCTTGCCCGTAGTGAGTTTCTGGGTGCTCGACGCGTACTATCTGATGCTCGAAAGGCGCTTTCGCGCGAAGTACGAGGCGGCGCCGAAGAACGGCGTTGACCCGCCCAATTTCGACATGACGCCGAGTGCCAAGGACGGTCACTCCCTGGGCGAAGGCCTGTCGAGGCAAGCGGTGTGGCTCATGCACCTCCCGGTGCTCGTGCTCGCGCTGGCAGTGGGGATCTGGGGATGGATCCACTGACAGACTTCGACATCCTGCTGCAAACAGAGATCACGCCCGGCGTCTTTCGGTGTCTCGGGTTCACCGGCGTTCCCGCTGCAGGTCGAAGCTGGATCTGCATCACCTCGTCAGGCGGCGAGACACTTCTGCACGGACAACGGTTGACAACTGAGCTGGAGGCAGTGCTTCTCGGCTCGAGCCCGAGTGTCAAGATGACTGAGTTCGACTGCCCCGCCGCGCCTGACACATTCTCTCCAGCCGATTACCCGAAGAGACGCAAGGTACTGGTTCTGCTCGGCTCCGTCCAAGAGCCGATTGCGGACCATGGCTGGATCCACCGTTGGGACGATGAGCAACACGACGCCTCGGTTATGACCGTGCTGCCCGCCGGCCCGGTCCTGGATATGCTCGATGCGAGCACGGGCCAGGATCCGACCCATCTCCTCCGTCGGGTAAACGCCAGTCAGTGGCAAAGCAGTCCGGCGGAAGCGCTCGCGGGGATCATGGCGCGTGCCGATATCACAACCAGTGCGTCACGTGTCTTTATCAGTTATCGCCGTCTAGAGACACAGCCGCTCGCGGTCCAACTGTTCGATCGCCTGACCCACGAGGGCTTCGACGTCTTCCTGGACCGCTTCTCGATTCCCGAGGGCCTGGACTTTCAACGACGGTTGCTGCAGGAACTGGAAGACAAGTCCATGGTCGTCTTGCTGGAATCGAAGTTCCTGAAAGACTCACCCTGGACGCAACACGAGATCGACTTCGTCAAGGTCTACAGGCTCGGCTTGGCGACGATCCGCATGCCCGATGTACACGAGAGCGATCGTCAGGTATCGACCACCATCGGAACGCACCTCGACCTGCAAGCAAGCGACTTCGTTCGAGCCCCACGTCTGGTGCCCAGATCCACCGACGCGAACGATACCATGTTGGAGTGGCCGGAGGTCCACGTTAACGCGCTGAACCGTCTGGCGGGCGTGGTCAAGCAAGCCCATGCGAGCGCGCTGTTCGAACGCCGCTATCGGCTCCGCAACGACGTACGCATAGCGCTCCGCAAGGTGGGACTCGAGACCGATTCCCAAGAGGTGGGTCCCATCTTTGTTACTGGCGGCACGCAGGACCACCTGATCTGGATCACCACGCGACCACCAACGCTGGAGGATTTCCAGGGGATCCATCACGCGCATGTCGGACGCTGGGGACCGAAGCTGGTGCCTCGCGGTCTGATCGTCGGTCCGCGAGCTGCCCAGGAACCGGACCGACTCGCACGTCTGGACTGGTTACGCACAGTTACGGAGTCGATCTCATTTGACGAAGCGCGCCTGGACGATTTTGCGCAGCGCGTCGCGAGTCAGACGTGGCCCTGAGCGAAAGTCAGTTTGTGCTCCTGTCCGGCAGTGTGCCAGATCGCTATCCGTTCGTCGCAGGGGCACGCCCGACGGATATCGAGGAAGCCATTGTGAGCCTCGCTCGGGCAGTGTTTTCGCGAGGGGGAAGGATGATTTTCGGTGGCCACCCGAGCGTCTCGCCATTGATCGCCTCCATCGCCGGGACCTACTTCCCACCGGACCCAAACCGCCCGCCGCACCTGCGCCCGATCGTCACCTTTCAATCGGAATTCTTTCGCGATCGCCTGCCGGACGAGAGCTGGGCGCTCTATCGCATGGGCTGGTCGGCCATCGAGTGGACCGAAACGGTCGATCAGGACCGCAACGCCAGCCTGCTACTCATGCGGCGCGACATGCTCGGCGTACCAGGCTTTTCCGAAGCCGCGATTGAACGCAATCGGATCGAGCCACCGCGCGCCATGGTGGCAATTGGCGGCATGGAAGGCATACTCGAGGAGACGCGCATCATACTAAGTGAATCTTCATGGGATTTACCGCTCTACGCGGTTGCCAGTGGAGGCGGTGCCGCGAGCCAGTTGGCCCGCGTGTGGCCTGAGCGCGTCCGCGGCCTGGAGGCCGTGTTTCAAGAAGCCAATGCCGCGTACCTGCCGCCTGAAACCAGCGGCCCGGTTCCCTATGCGGCCATGATGCAGTGGCTGGTGGATAGCCTGTGAGGAGCGCCACGCTTACACCGAAGTCCAGCGTCCTAGCCGTCAAGCCACAGACGGCAATTCCAGCCGCAGATCAACCTTCGTTGAGCCGGCTCGGCTAGTAGAAGACCAGGCTGCTGCAGACAGTCGCCGACTGCTGGCACGCGATTCGACCTGTGCGCAAACATCCTCCTGGAAACCCGGACCTGTTCGTGAGTCTGAGCAGTTGGGTTGTTGTCCGCCGGCATTGGACCTCGCCTTACGACTGAGACATTGTCGAGGTGCCGGCGTTGCTCAAGCGGCTGGCGCGACGCCTCGAACAACAGGCGAGTGCTGCGCATCCTGGCTCACAGACAGAGTTGCTCCGCAACGGCAAGGCGCAGATCGGGCGGAGTTCCGTCAAGGGTCGACTGCGCTGTACCCTGCGCTGCTGGCAGGCGACTCATGCGGCGATACGAATTCTTCTTCAGCTATGCCCGGGCAGACACAGATGACACCCTGCAGCGCTTCTTCAGCGACCTCGCCGGCGAGGTCGCGAAGCGGGCTGGCCTGGGCATGGTCGCGCCCGAGGACGTCGGCTTTCTCGATACCCACAGTCTCAAGACCGGCGTTGAATGGGAGCGCGAGATCGCCGACGCACTCCAAACCTGCAACGTCTTCGTTCCCCTCTATTCGCCGAACTACTTCAACTCGAGATTCTGCGAGAATGAGTGGCAAAGGTTCTACGACCGACAGAACCTGTACATGGCCGGGCATCCGCAGGAGCCGCGACCGGGCACGCTGATCCCGGTGCCGTGGATTCCGACCAAATGGAAGCCACAGCCCTATCCGCCCCGCGTCATGACCATCGTGTATGCGCAACCGAACGCACCACCCGCGTACGTCGAATCGGGGCTACGCCAGATGTCCAGGTTGCCGTCGACTTATGGGGATGCCTACACCGCGCTGGTTGCGGACCTTGCGGGCCAAATTGTCCAGGCCGCGAACGACTTCTCGATGCCCCCTCTTCCGGCTCGACCGACATTCGACGACGGTCTCAACACGTTCAGCTTCCACAGCCCGCCTGGAGCACCCGTGCGTATCACGGAGCCCCCACTTGGTCCGCGCAAAGCCATGTTCGTGATCGTGGCGGCCCGACCGCAGGACCTGGCGGGTATGCGCAAGCAACTCGATGCCTATGGCGATGTCGGCGAGCGCGATTGGCGGCCGTTCAAGCCGCCGCGTGAGGACAGCGCGGCGTACCTCGCCGTCG
>JAFAPL010000700.1 GCA_019247135.1 Chloroflexota bacterium
CAGCGAGATCATGCGCGCGCGCCTCCTGATGGTGGAAGGCAAGGTGCAAAGCGCAGAAGGCGTCGTGCATCTGGTGGCCGATCGCATCTGGGACCGTAGCGACGAGCTGGAGCAACTGGCCGCTGAGCCGGTTCGATCCTTCCAGGGGCGGCGCGAGGACATTGCGTATCAGCGCCCCGATTCAAGGGCGCCGCGGCATCCTCGAAATGTGCGGGTGCTGCCGAAGTCGCGGGATTTCCACTAGGACGCGGTGCGCACCGCTCCAGTGCGTTCGAGCTTACCCCAACCGACGAAAGCGCCACGGATCGCGGCGAAGATGGAGCGAACGACGACATAGTACATCACCTGTCGATAGCCGAACCGCTGCAGCGGCAGCCACCAGAGGAGATGCCAGTTCTCGCCGCGCTCCATCGCGAAGCCGACATTGGCCGCCAGCAGGTCGACCAGGACGAACACAACATAATAGATGCCGACGGTCACGAGGTCGGCGTTGCTGAACTCGGCGCCGTGTTGGGCGTAGGCGATCCACTGACCGATCAGCTGCCACACCAGCAACAGGTCCGCGAGCGGCGCGAGCGCCGTGAGCGCGATCTGGAACAGCCACACCTGCGGCAGCGCGATCATGCCGAGTGCGCCATAGCGGCGGTTGAACATCATGCTGCGATACTTCCACAGGCACTGAAGCGTCCCGAAGGCCCAACGAAAGCGCTGCTTTGCCAGACCGTTCAACGTCGAGGGCGCTTCGGTCCAGGCAATGGCGCTACTATCAAAACGCACGGCGTAGCCCGCGCGCTGAACGCCGATGGTCAGGTCCTGATCTTCGGCCAATGTGTCAGACGGGAAGCCACCGAGCTCTTGCAGCACCGACTTGCGCCAGGCGCCCACGGCGCCGGGGACCACCGTGAGCGTACCGAGAGCCGCAAGCGCGCGGCGCTCCATGTTCTGCGCGACGACATACTCCAGCGCCTGCCAGCGCGTGATCATGTTCACGCGGTTGCCAACCTTGGCATTGCCAGCGACGGCGGCGACGTTGGCGTCGTCGAACCAGCGAACGAGACGCGGGATGGTGTCAGGCTGAAAATGCGTGTCGGCGTCGAGCGCGACCACGATCTCGCCCTTCGCATGCGTAAGACCGATGTTGAGCGCCGCGGCCTTGCCGCCATTGGCGACACGGATCAGGTTCACCCGTGCATCGTCCGCGAACGCGGCGCGGATGACGTCGCTGGTCGCGTCCTGCGAACCGTCGTCGACGACGATGATCTCGAGATCGCGATGCTCGCTCTCCAGGAGCTGCTGCACCGTCCCGACGATAACTTTTTCCTCGTTGTAGGCCGGCACGATGACGGAGACGTGCATGGCCAGCGGCGCGGGCTCTGCCGTCAGCAGCTTTTCGCGCCGCGCGGTCCAGAGCGCAAGAACACCCAAAAACAAGAGTCGCGAAACGCCGAGCCAGATGGCGGCAAGGAATGCGCCGTAGAGGATGCGCCCCGCCCAGGTCACGGTCAGGAACACCACGCGGTCGGCGAGCAGCGTCAGCGTGGGCTTGAGCGGAGGCATCGCCTGGTCGCGAGTCAGGCCAATCAGGGCCGAAGCACGCACGAATTCGTAATGATGCGCGCGCAGGCGGTCGATCAGCGCGGGGAGCGCCGTCACCGTTTGCGCGCGGTCGCCACCGGCATCATGCAGCAGGATGGTGTTGCCGGGTTCGCCAGGCTTCGGATGCATCACCTGGTCGACCGCGCGGTCCACGATCTTGTCGGCGCCCGGGAGCGCCCAGTCGATGGGGTCGATCTGCTCGCCCACGGTCACGTAGCCGAGTCGCTGCGCGATCTCGACCGGGATGATCTCGTCTGCGTCGTCCGGCTGGGCATCGCCGAGATAGGGCGGGCGGAACAGCACGATGGAGCGCCCGGTGAGCGCCTGGATCAGGCGCTGGGTCGCGTTGAGTTCGAGCGTTGCCGCTTCGCCGGGCGTGTCGGCGAGATTGGGATGCGTGTAAGTGTGATTGCCCAGCTCATGACCCTCGGCAAGGATGCGCTGGATCAGCTCGGGATGGGCTTCGGCGTTGGCCCCGATCACGAAGAAGGTGGCGTGAACGTGCTTCGCCTTCAGGATGTCGAGGATCTTCGGCGTCCATTCGGCATCCGGGCCGTCGTCGAAGGTGAGCGCGACTTTGCCGGGCACATAACCCGACTGGCGGATGACGTAATTGGTCGGAAGCGACGTGTAGGTCTCGTCGTCGACGTCGCCGGTGGTGCGGTCGATCTCCAGTGTCCGCGCGCCGAGGGACGGATCGGCCTCGATGCGCAAGAACTCACCCTCGCCCTCGTAGTCGATGTCGTCGCTGGACGGGATGACGTTCAACGTTTGGGGCGCAGGGGCGTTGTACCCGCGATGCATCACCTCCCAGATCGACGGATCTTCCGTGCCGAGGCGCCATAGCGCATAGCCCACGGGGCGATAGATGTCGGCGGCGTGAATCTCGTTGTAAGCGGTGACGGCGTCGAGGAACCAGACGTCGTGCTCAGTGTGGTCGTCCTCGACATAGGAGAAGTGCGGGTTGTCGCTGTCGGGGTCGAAGGCAACGTGCGCCTGACTGTCGTGCGCGGCGACCATCGCGTCGGAGAACGACACCGCGTTCGCGTGGCCACCGTTCCAGTCGTAGCCGTAGTTCCCGATGGCGACGATGGTGCGGTCATTCGCCAGCGTGCGCATGCGCTTGTCGAGCGTCTGTTCAAACCAGCCCTGCCCGGCAACGCTGCCGGCATCGCCGGTATCGTCGTGCTCGTCATAGGCCATGAGCACGGTGTAGTCGACGATGCTTGCGTAGGCGTCGTAAGGCCAGGTTTCATCGTCGAACGGCACCGCCATGGCCACGATCCAGCC
>JAFAPL010000701.1 GCA_019247135.1 Chloroflexota bacterium
CGACGGCGAATGCGCTGCCTGCCGTGAGCTCGATGCCACCGCCATTCGTGGCCGCCTACGACCTCACCTTGCGGTACGAGCTCGCGCTATGGCTCGCGGCGGCGTGCGTGGGGGTCTCCGCCTGGCTGCTGCGGTCGCGAGTCGGCCTGGGCATGCTGGCGATCCGTGAAGACGAACAAGCCGCTCAGGCGACGGGAGTCGGAGCGTTGCGCCACAAGATCGTTGCCCTCGGCCTGAGCTCACTGTTCGCCGGACTGGCCGGCAGTGTCTTCGCCTTCTACCACGTGAGCTACTACCCGGAGTTGCCGTTCGAACCAACGTGGACATTCGATTCGGTCCTGCCGGTGTACGTCGGGGGGATCGGCACGCTCTGGGGTCCGGTGATCGGTGCCGCGTTATACGTCATCATCCGGCAGCAGCTGGAGATCAGCCTGCCGCAAGCGCACCAGATCATTTTCGGCTTGTTGTTCATTCTGGTCGTGCTGATGTTTCCGGGTGGCCTCGTGCAGGCGGTGCGTTCGGCTGCACATTCGCCACGGTTGGCCGGACTCCGCCTGGCGAAGCGTTCAGGCTAGCTGCCGCGGGAGCAAGCACAACGGTGGCCGCCGCAGCGCGCGGGTGGGCAGCGCCGGCGCGCGGGATGGGTCTTGTGCGTTCAACACGCGCCGGATGAGCAGCGCCGGGTCAGGCAAGTCTTTTCCCCCGACGACGAACGTCCATGCGCCACTTTCGGCTTCGACGATTTCCGCTGTCCGCTGCAGACAGCACGCGAGGTCGTGGATGCCGAGCTTCGTACGCCGCCGGCTGAACCGGCGCGCGAGTCGCCAGGTGGCAGCCAGTTCGTCTGAGCACGGAATGCGCACCGCGCAGGCCTCCTCGAGGCTGCCGAGCTCACCAATGCGCACATGCTGCTCGTGGCGTCTATCGACGGCGAGCCGCAGCGCCCGAGCGAGGTCGCTGGCGCTGGTGCAGACGACCGCGTCGAGTCGATCCGCCCAGTACAGCAGCACGAACGCCGTTCTGAGCGCCCAGGCCGAGTTGACGTTCGGGTTGGGGTGTGGCACGCGCGGGCGCCAACCCGGTCGCGGGTCCCAACTGCCGGGCAGGTGGTCTGGAGCGAGAACGGCCGCGCCGGAGTGGAGCATCGGTCCCGCCCGAACGAGCAGGCTGGCCTGGCGCGCCAGACGCAGCGCGTGTTCGGCGCGAATCGCGTGATCATGCCAGGCGGCGTACAGCAGCTCGCCGCCGTCGTACAGCGGGTCGAGCACGAAGCTTCGGCTGAAGGCGGTGCTGGCCATGCGCAGCGCGCGCTCGTCCTCCAGCAAGACGACGGCGCGCCATTTGCCGCCCAGTTGCGCCAGTCGATCGATCTCGGCGTCCGTGGGCACGCGCTGGCCGATGGGCGAGCGTGCCGGCCAGTCCGCGATGTCCTGGAGCACGCCGACGTACTCGGGACGGTTGGTCGGCAGCTCGAGGAGGGCGTGGGCGGCCTCGGGCGGTGAGAGATCGGCCAGGCCGTGGTTGACGATCGCCCGCCAGGCGGTCGACACGATGGGCGGGGGCGGGCGCATGCTCAATCCAGGACGCTATCACCGCGTGCTGAACGTCAGTGTGCGATTTTTTCAGCCCGGGACCGTCGTGTGAGTGTGTGATTCTTTCACATGGGCTGCAGCCGCGCGTCCGCCACGCCGTCCTCGGCCGCGAAGGCGAGTAAAGTCAGCGCTGTGCGGCTGCCGGCTCGGCCGCTTCAACGGGCGTGAGCCCGCGGTCGACAAGCAGCCGCCCGTCGCGAAAGACGCCGCGGATGCGCTCCGCGTCCTGCAGGATGCGGATGTCTTCGAGCGGGTTCCCGTCCACGACGACCAGGTCCGCCCAGCGGCCCGGGGCGATCACTCCGGTGCGGTCGCCGATACCAAGCGCCTGGGCAGCGTCGCGCGTGCCGATCTGCAGGGCGCGCTTGGGTGAGAGGTCGAGGAGGTCGACCAGCAGCTCCAATTCCCAGGCGTGGCGACCGAACGGCAACACGCTGCTGGAGTCGGTGCCGAGGAACAAACGCACGCCCGCGGCCGCGGCGGTCCTGATCGCGCCGAGGCGCCGCTCGCGCACGACTTCGTTTTTCGCCAGCGAGGCTTCGGGGACGCCCTTGGCGCGCCCATGCGCGTGTATGTACTCGGTCACTGCGAGTGTGGGGCAAAGCCAGGTGCCGCTCTGGACCATCCGCGCGCTGAGCTCTGAGTCCATGGCGGAGCCGTGCTCGATGGAATCGACCCCGCCGTCGAGCGCCTGGCGGATGCCGTTGGCGGTATGCGCGTGCGCCGCGACGCGCTTTCCCAACGCGTGTGCCTCGTCGACGATGGCCCGCACCTCGTCAAGCGTGTAGTTGCGCCACTCGCTTTCGTCGCCGAGCGACAGCACGCCGCCGCTCGTACAGATTTTTATCCAGTCGGCGCCGTCGCGGGCGTGCTCGCGCACGGCCTTGCGGCAGGCTTCCGGGCCGTCGGCGACCGCGAACGGCCGCGGCTGGATGGCGGGTGGCGCGAACAGGTCGCCGTGTCCGCCGGTCATGCCGACGAAGCCGGCCACCACGACGCGCGCCCCGTCCAGCAACTGCTGGTTAGTGGCGCGTTTGACGGCGATCTCGGCGCGTCCGCCGGAGCACTCGCGCACGGTGGTGAAGCCGGCCTGGAGCGCGCTGCGCGCGTTCGCAGCCGCATGCAGCGTCTGCTCCTCGATGAACGTGCTCGCGCCCCAGAGATAGAAGTCCGAGCGGTCGCGACCCGCGTACGAGCGCAGGTGCACGTGCCCATCGATCAGGCCCGGGATGATCGTCGCGCCGGGGATGTCGAAGACGCGCGCAGCATCGGGGATGCCGATCGAGTCGCGCGGGCCGGCGGCCAGGATCTCGCGCCCGCGCACGAGCACGCAGGCGTCTTCGATCGCCGGTCCGGCGTTGCCGTCGAGCAACGTGCCGCCGACCAGTGCGATGTGCTCTGGCTCCTTCATCCGCCCCCCAGCGTCCGCCGCCGCCCGCCGCCGCGCAAATTCATATGCGACTCAGCGTAAAACCGAAGCGTCACGTGGACCGTCGCGGGGGGCGTCACGTAGCTGAGAAATGTGCTAAATGTTTGTTAAACTTGCGGCCAGAGCCGATCCAGGCCCGTGTAGCCTCTGCCAGGAGATGTGGCGGTCGCTCGTCGCCGACCCATTGACGCGCGGCTGGGCGGTCGTCACCGGAGCGGGCCTCGCGCGCCTGGGCCTCGGCCTCGTCGCCTCCTTTCTCATCGCCCGTGCCCTCGGGCCGGCGGCGTACGGCATATACGCCGTGCTGGCCGCGACGGTCGGCATCCTGGGCGCTATAGCGGAAGGCGGACTCACCGAGGCCGCGGTGCTGCGCATGACGGCCGCCACCCAGCAGCATGCCCGGCACATGCGGGCGCGGGCGTTCTTCTGGCTCCGCCTCGGGCTCGCAGCCGTGGTCATCGGGCTGCTGTGCGCGCTTGCGCACCCCCTGGCAGAGTACTGGCTGCACGTCGACGCTGGACTCCTGCGGTGGGCGCTCATTGGCATCGTGGCCACCGCCCTGAGTGGCGCCACCAGCGGCATGCTGCAAGCGCTGGGCGCCTTTGGGCGCATGTCGTGGTTGACCCTGTTCAACACAGGCTTGACCGCCGCGCTGGCCGCGGCACTGGCGCTTTCAGGCGTGCTCAATTTGCTGACCGCGCTCATTGTGCTCGGGATCGGTACGTCGGTCGCGACATTTTTGCTCGGCGTCGTGCTCTTGCCGCGAGGATGGACTGTGCGGTGGCCAGGGACGCAGGCGCTGCGGGCTGAAGCACGTGAGCTGATCAGAACGGGACGCTGGCTGTGGATCGCCAGCATGTTCGCGATGCTGGCTGTCAACCTGGACGTCCTGATCCTGAACCGATGGGCTGATCTGGCGCTGGTTGGCGCGTATGCGCTCGCGGCCAATCTGGCGAGCAAAGCGGACCTCGTGAACCAGAGTCTGTATACGGTGTTGCTCTCGCGAGTTGCCTTGTTGCGGGACGGGCGTGCGGTCCGCGACTACGTCCGTGGTGGATTTCTGCGCAGCATAGGCATTGCCGTCGGACTCGTGCTGCTGATTCCGTTCGCCGAGCCCATGGTCGTGTTCGTCTACGGTGAGGCATTCAGGCCGAGTGCGCAATTGCTCCGATGGCTGCTGGGAGTCGTGCTGTTCGACGTGTTCACCATGCCGCTGTTGCTCTTGCCACTGACATACAGACGGCCGTGGCAGATGGCCGCGGCCGACGCGTTGCGCGCGGCGACCCTCGGCGCAGTTGGCGCGACGCTCGTTCCCTGGTACGGCGCCTATGGCGCGATCGCAGCCAGAGCCACGGCTCGCGCGGCCGGAGCGGTGCTGGTGCTCAGCCTGGTATGGCGGAACGCTCGAGATCCAGGACAAAGAACCGCCCAACGTCTCGCAGTCGAGGCAGAGCGCCCAGTCTGACGTCGAGTCGCTCGAGCACCCGCACGAGCATCCCTGGAACCCGCCGCACCGTGTGTGGAGGTCGCAACGCGCCAAGACTGTAGGCGGCGCGCAGTCTGAAGCCGTATGGGCTGAAGTGGCCGTACGCCGAGCGCCAGTCATACATGTGATGCAGGACGCGTCGGCCGCCGATCGTGAACTCGCGCGCAGGAGCGCGGCCGGTCAACCGCGCGGCATGCCAGTTTCGGTGCGCGAGATAACCGAGGTACTCCCAGCTGCTGAAACGATTCAGCATATGCACCACAACGCGACCGTGGGGCCGCACCACTCGGCTCAGTCCCGCGGCAACCTCATTCAGATCTGGGACCGTGTTGAGGGCGGCGAACGCGGAGATGGCGCCGTCTACACGCAGGTCCAGTCGCTGCAGGTCGGCCGCGTCGTACACGCGCGTTTCGACCAGCGAGTCGAGGCGAGCGTTGGCGATGTTGCGGCGTGCTTGCTCCAGCATGCCCTCCGAAACATCCAGCGCCAGCACGTGCACGCCGTGCCGAGCGAGGAACATGGCGTCCAGGCCGGTGCCGCAGCCAAGGTCCAGCACGCGCTCGCCTGGCGCGAACAGTCGTCTGTAGTGGGCGTGCAGCGCCCGGCGCATCCACGCATCACCCGCAACCGAGTCGTCGTAGTCGGACGCGATGCGCGTATAGGCTTCGGCGGCGCTCAGGCTGGCGTCCTTCGGCCCAGGCTCAGCGTGCAGACGCAGGCGCGACACGTCGGGTCCTGGTTGACGTCCAGGTTCTTGCGGAACGCGATCGCCTCGGGCGAATTCAAGATGGTCTCGAGTGGGCGCTCGTGGATGTTGCCGAGCGGTTTGTGGAAGAAGCACGGCCGCACGTCGCCGTCCGTTTCGACGACCGTAGAGACCCATGGCGCGTTGCAAACGGTCGCGGGAAACTCGTTTTCACCGTGCAGCGCAGCGAAGTAGCGTGGCAAGCGTCGCAGCTTGTCGGGATTCTCCGCGACGAACCCGCTGGTGAAGTCCGCCGCGCGACGGCAGATCGTCTCTTCGACCAGCGCCGTGAATTCAGCCGTTTGTTCACGATCGAGCGCGACTTCCGCAACGCGCGGCTCTTCCCAGGGGATCGGTCGATTGAATGCGCTCGACGAGACGTCGACAGCCATGAACGAGATACGGTCGAGTCCGATCGCGTGCGCGGCATCGATGATGTTCGGCAAATCCCGAAAGTTAGTGCGTTGGAGGACGCAGCGGCCGCTCACCGGGAACCCGGGCCGGCGCTCGCGCAGCGCGGCGATGCCTTCGGCGAGCCGCTCGAACGCGCGCGGCACCCGGCGGATACTGTTGTGCACCTCACGACTCCCGTCGAGCGACACGACCACGTCGTCGCACCACTCCACGACCTGATCGGCAAAGTGTTTCAGCAGCAGGCCGGTTGAGAGCAGCGTGATCTTGGTCGGCAACTCGCGCAGAAGCTCACACAGGAGCCACAAGTTGGAGTGCATCAGCGCTTCGCCACCCGAGAGCACCACGCGCTGGACGTGCAGATTGCGCAGCGACGCGACGTGCGGTTCAAGATCCGCCCGGGTGAGCTCGCGTTTGTTCGCGTTCGCGAGCCAGATGTCGCACATCATGCAGCGGCAGTTACAGCGGCTGTGCGCCATCAGCACGACCATCGGCAGGCTGTGAAGGCGATCGGTCGTGAACGTCTGGTGTCGCCTGAGCGACTCGACGGGCGATACCGTCATGCGCGCGTGCCGATAATCACGGGAAATTCGGCCGTCTCACGCCGTAAGCGCAAGTTCATCACCCGTCGTCCGATGCGCCCGCGCAGCGTTGTACGCGGCGGGAGGATGCGCCAGTGGATGCCATGCGCTTGCGCGATCTCGTCGAGGCGTGTGCGCGTGAGAAAGTGCTCGGCTTGCAGGCTGTCGGAAGTGAAACCGTAGGCCGCGAGGAACCGATGCTGGCGGTCGCGGACCATGCGTTGACCGCTGGCCGCCTGGCCGTAGAAGGGACTGTCGAGAACCGCGAGCGTCGCCTCAGGACGGGTGGCCCGGAGTGCTTCGCCGATGCTATCGACGTAGTTGGGCGAGTAATGCAGGGAGGCGTTGAAGATCGCCAGGTCGGCGACGCTGTCACGAATCGGCAGATGGTCGAACTCGGCCTGCACGGGCAGGAAACGGGCGTCGTAGTGTCGAATGGCGCCGAGTCCGTCCAGTGGGTCCAGCGTCAGATCGATCGCGGTGACCAGGTGCCCGCGCTGGGCCAGTCTGTAGGAGAGCCAGCCGTTGCCCCCGCCGAGGTCGAGGATCATGAGCGGACGGCTGAAGCGGTCCTCGAGAGGGCGCAGGATGCGGTCGACGAACGTTTCGAACGAGCGGGTGCGGATGCGCCAGATGCGCTCGAAGCGGTGGGTCAGGTCGTGATAGGGCAGCGCGCGGTAGTACGCGCCGTCGGCGCTGCCCCAGCCTTCGGCCTTGCGCACCGTACGGTACTCGCGCGCAAACCGGCCAAGCGCGCCGTCGCGCTCGGGAGATGATGTCGATGTTGACGTGCAGAGCGTATCTGCCATCTGGCGCTGACCAGCTTAGTCGCTTGGAACGCAACGGTACAGCAACGGCCAACGAGCACTTGCCGACATGCGGGTGGCGGGCGGTGTACCGTAGACGCCTACTGGCCAGCGCATCAGGTCTGCACCAGGAGGTCACTAGTGAGCAGCAGCACACCCGCGACGGTCGAGACGCGGAGGCAGCGAGGCGCTCGTGACCGTGCACGAGGCGGCCTGGAGGGCGCCATCGTCGAGACGGTCGCTTACGCCGACGTGTTCGACTATCCGCTGACCGTCGACGAGCTGCACCGGTACCTCATTCGGGTGCCCGCGAGTCGTGGCACGGTTCGCGCGGCGGTTGCTTCGCTGACAAGCCCGGGCCACGTGCTCACGCGCTCAGGCAAGTACATCACCCTGGCAGGCCGGGAAGAGACCATCGAGACGCGCCGACATCGCGCGGCTGTGTCGGCACAGTACTGGCAGCGGGCGACGCGATATGGAAGGTTGATCGGCAGCGTGCCGTTCGTCCGCATGGTGGCGGTCACCGGCGCGCTGGCCATGGACAACGTCGCGGACGCGGATATCGACTACATGATCGTCACAGAATCGGGGCGGCTGTGGCTGTCTCGAGCATTCGTGGTGGGACTGGTACGCGTCGCCGCGGCGCGCGGGGTAACGCTGTGTCCAAACTACTTTCTGTCGGAACGCGCGCTGGTCATCGACGAAAAGAATCTGTTTACTGCACACGAAGTCACGCAGATGGTCCCCATCTCTGGCAGTGCCACGTATGCGAAGTTCCGCGAGCTGAATCACTGGACCGCCGGCTTTTTGCCGAACGCGGTTGGGAGTCCGCGTCGCATCGCCGTCGCGGAGCCCCGCCATCCAGGAGTACGCGCCGCGGCTGAGTACGCGCTGCGCTCGCCGCTCGGCTCAGGTATGGAGCACTGGGAACGCACACGCAAGATGAGAAAGCTCGGACGGCGCGGCAACGGACACACCGAAGCTGCGTTCGGCCCGGATTGGTGCAAAGGGCATTTCGACGACCACGGCCAACTCACGCTGGCGCGCTATTCGGCCCGGCTGGAGGCACTGGAGCTGGCGTTCACGTGATCGACGTCCTGCTCGGTCAGTCATATTTCCTCCGCTTCGACCCGAAGTTGTGGGCTGCGATGCAGCCCTACCCTCCGCTCGGGACGCTGTACGCGGCGAGCTATCTGCGTAGTCGCGGCTACGCGGTCGATCTGTTCGACGCGATGCTGTCGGAATCCGAAGCGGAGTGGGATGAGCGGCTAGCACGCACCCAACCGCGAGTCGCGGTGCTGTACGAGGACAACTTCAACTATCTGTCGAAGATGTGCCTGCTGCGCATGCGCGAGGCGGCGTTCACGATGATTCGTATGGCGCGCAGGCGCGGCTGCACCGTGGTCGTCGGTGGCTCCGATGCCACCGATCATGCTGCGTTGTATCTGGATGCTGGCGCCGACTATGTGCTGATCGGCGAGGGCGAGATCACGCTCGGCGAAGTTATCGATCGTGAGCTGCGGCACTCCCAGGGCGAGGTCGAGAGCATTCTGGGGCTGGCGTACGTGAAGGATGGCGACACGGTGACGACGCCGCACCGGCCGGACATCAAAGACGTCGACGCACTGCCATTTCCAGCCTGGGATCTGGTGGACATCGAACGCTACCGCAAGATCTGGTGCGAGCGGCACGGCTACTACTCGATGAATATCGCGACCGCGCGTGGGTGCCCGTACCACTGCAACTGGTGCGCGAAGCCGATCTGGGGCCAGCGCTACCACGTCCGGAGTCCGGAAAACGTCGTTGCCGAGCTGGCGTGGCTGAAAAGGACCTATCGACCGGACCACATCTGGTTCGCGGACGACATTTTCGGGTTGAAACCAGGTTGGGTGGAGCGGTTCGCGGAACTGGTGGAGGAGCACGACGCGCGCGTACCCTTCAAGAGCTTGCAGCGAGTGGACCTGATTTTGAAAGGCGACACGGTGGACGGCCTGCGCCGAGCCGGAGCGCAGCGCGTGTGGGTTGGAGCGGAGTCCGGATCGCAAAAAATCTTGGATGCCATGGAGAAAGGCACGCAAGTCGAACACATCTACGAAGCAACGCGCCGGCTCCATGCTGCTGGCATCGAGGTTGGCTTCTTTCTCCAGTTCGGGTACCCTGGCGAAACGCGCGAAGACGTCGAGCGCACGCTGCAGATGGTGCGCGACTGTCAGCCGGACGACATCGGGATGTCGGTCTCGTATCCGTTGCCGGGCACGCGTTTTTATGCCGCGGTGCAGCACGAGCTGGGATCCAAGCAGAACTGGCAGGACTCCGAAGACCTGGCGATGCTGTATAGCGGACCCTTCAGCACCGCGTTTTATCGGCTGCTGCACCGTGTGCTGCACCGCGAATTCCGTGCGCGTCGCGCGTGGAGGGACTTGCGACGGAGCCGGAGCGTCGGCAAGCGCCAGCTGCGACAGCTCGCAAGCATCGCGTACAGCGCGGTGACCCTGCCATTCCTGCGGTTCGAGCTCGAGCGGCGGGCACGCGCGCCACACCAGGGGCTGCGTACCTTGCTGCCGGTCGTGCCCGAGTCCTGACACGTATGGATCTGCTTCTCACGCACGGGTATTTTCTGTACGAGGATCCGCACGAGCTGGCGGTGATGAAGCCCTATCCGCCGTTAGGGCTGCTGTATATCAGCTCGCATTTGAAGGCACGCGGAGTGCCGACTGCGCTGTTCGATACGACGTTCTCTCGTCCGGATGATCTGGACGCGTACTTACGTCGCGAGCGCCCGCGTGTGGTCGGACTGTACTGCAATCTGATGACGCGCACGCGAGTGCTGGACATCATGCGGACCGCCAGGGAGGTGGGCAGCGTCGTTGTCGCTGGCGGACCGGACCCAGCGAATTATCTGGACGAGTACCTCTCGCACGGCGCGGATGTGATCGTCATCGGCGAGGGCGAGCTGACGTTGGAAGAACTGGTGCCGCATTTGCTCGAGCATGGCGTACGCGACCTGTCGGATATTCGCGGCATCGCGTATCGGGCGGACGGCGGCCAGATCGTACGCACCGAGCCTCGGCCGTTGATTCCCGATCTGAATGCGCAGCCCTTTCCAGATAGAGCGGCCATCGATCAACCGGAGTACGTGCGCATCTGGCGGGACCATCACGGACAGGGCTCCGTCTCCCTGATCACCGCGCGCGGGTGTCCGTTCACGTGCACCTGGTGCAGCCACGCCGTGTTCGGATACTCACACCGCCGTCGCTCGCCAACGAACGTCGTGGACGAAGTCGAACAGATCGTGTCCGAATATAAACCGGATCAATTGTGGTACGCCGACGACGTGTTCACGAT
The DNA here is from genome assembly GCA_019247135.1 of Chloroflexota bacterium. The sequence continues at coordinate 10,396 of JAFAPL010000701.1, forward strand.
CAATCACAAATGGCTGTTCGAGTACGCACACGAGCTCGAGCAGCGCGGCTTACGACTGCCGTTCGAGACGATCTCACGCGAAGACCGACTCAACGAGCAGGTCGTCGAAACCCTCGCGCGCATGGGCTGCTACCGCTTGTGGATCGGTGCCGAAAGTGGGTCGCAACGCGTGCTGGATGCAATGAAGCGACGCACCCAGGCAGCACGCGTGCGTGAGATGGTGCACTTGCTCCAGCGCTATGGGATCGAAGTGGGCATGTTCATCATGCTCGGCTACGAAGGTGAGGAGCGGTCCGACATCGAAGCAACGGTCTCACATCTGAAGGAAGCGGGACCGAACACATTTCTCACGACTGTCGCCTACCCGATCAAGAACACGCCGTATTACGAGAGCGTCAAAGAGCGCGTGGTCGCGCGGCGCGAGTGGGAACAGGGTTCAGATCGCGACTACACGGTGGCCGGTCGACACTCGATGCGGTACTACGATTTCGCGACGCGCTGGATGGTCAGCGAGGTCGCGTTGCACAAACAACGCAGGGATGTTCGTTTGCGAACAACACCGCGTCTGGCGAAAACGTTCGTATCTGCGCAAATCGGTCGGATCGGGATGCTGCTCACCGAACGCGAGCGAGAGCCGGCGCTTCCATGAGCGTTGCCGTCGCGCCGTTGGAGCGGCGTGTGTGGCGCGAATTTCTCCGCCTGAAAATGCGGCTCTGGGACCAACGGCGTTACGGCAGATTGGTGTTGGAGCGAGTCGGCGATATGCCGCTGGTCGTCCTCCCAGAGGTGTTCAATCCGGTGCTGCTGCGCTCGGGTGCGTTCCTGGTGGAGGTGCTTGACAAACTGGCGCCGCCGCGTGCGCACGTGCTGGATCTCGGCTGTGGTTCGGGCGCAGCGGGTATCGCGGCCGCTTTGCGCGGCTGCAGGGTGGTCGCGGTCGACATCAACCCATCGGCGGTGCGATGTACGCGAATCAATGCGCTGCTCAACAACGTCAGCGTCGATGTGCATCAGGGCGACCTGTTTGCACCAGTCAAAGACGAGCGTTTCGACCTCGTTTTGTTCAATCCACCGTATTACCGGGGTCAGCCGCGTGATGCGCTGGATCATGCATGGCGATCTCCCGACGTCATCGAGCGTTTCTCGGCAGAACTGCGGGCCCACATGTACGACGACGGACGGGCGCTGGTGGTATTGTCGACCGACGGTGAGCGCGACAGTTTTCTCGCGAATCTCGCCGTGCAGGGCTTCCAGTACGAAGTGATCGCGCAGCGGGACTATGGGAACGAGCTGATGAGCGTGTACTCCGTATGCTGATCCTGTATAACCCGCCCAGCTCCGCACGACGCAAACCGGTCATGCCGCTGGCGCTGCTCGCGCTGGGCGCCCTGCTCGAAGGTCGGCACGACTACACGATCGTCGACGGCAACCTCGACCTGTCGGCGCTCGACACGATCGACCGACTGGTTCGCGAAGGCGCCGACATGCTGGCGGTCACAGTGATGCCTGGTCCGCAGTTAGCTGACGCGGTGCCGCTGTGCAAAGAGATCAAATCCCGCCACCCGGACCTGGTCGTCGTCTGGGGCGGTTATTTTCCTACGCAGCACTACGACGTCTGCCTGCGTTCGGGCTATGTGGATTACGTCGTCCGCGGGCACGGTGAAGTCGTTTTTCTCAATCTGGTCGATGCGCTCGCGCGCGGCGAGGATGCGACCGATCTGCAAGGCCTCGCATATCGTGATGCGAGCGGCATGGTGCGCACCAACGACATGCCCACGATTCCGCATCCGGACAGTCTGCCTGACTTCCCGTACGAGCGGATCGAGATGCAGCGCTACGCGCGAGCCTCGTTCATGGGCGAGCGTACACTCGCCCACCACTCCAGCTACGGGTGTCCGTTCTTCTGCAATTTCTGCGCGGTCGTCAATATGGTGGGCGGTCGCTGGCTGGCGCAATCAGCAGAACGAACTGCCAACGTCACACGCCGGCTGGTGACGGAGTTCGGCGCCAACGCCGTGGAGTTCTACGACAACAACTTCTTTGTCCACGAGGCACGTACGGCGGATTTCGCGGAGCGGATCAAAGATCTTCAGGTTGGCTGGTGGGGCGACGCGCGGATCGACACGCTGCTGCGCTACTCCGACCGTAGCTGGGAGCTCATGCGCGACGCCGGACTGCGCATGGTGTTCATGGGCGCGGAATCCGGTTCTGACGAGACGTTGAAGCGCATGAACAAGGGCGGCTCGGCGTCGACGCAGAAGACGCTGTGGATCGCGGAAAAGATGCAGTCGTATGGGATCGTGCCGGAGTTCTCGTTTGTGCTCGGCAATCCGCCGGACCCGGAGGCTGATGTCCACTCCACGCTGGACTTCATTCGCAAAGTCAAGCGCGTCAATCCGCAATCCGAGATCATCATGTACGTGTACACGCCCGTGCCGCTCGCGGGCGAGCTGTACGACCAGGCACAGGCCCAGGGGTTTCTCTTTCCCAAGTCGCTGGAGGAGTGGATCAGCGATGATTGGCAAGATTTCTCACAACGGCGCAGCTCGTCGATTCCGTGGCTGCACGATCCTCTGCGGCAAGAGCTGAAGGATTTCGAGCGTGTCCTGAGCGCGTACTATCCGACGGTTACCAATCCGCGTCTGCGCGGCCTGCGGCGGATGGCGTTACGGGCGGTCAGTGCCTGGCGGTACCACTTGCAGATCTATCGTTACCCACTCGAGCTACGATCGCTGCAGCGTGTACTGGCATATCAGCGACCCGAGACGTGTGGCTTCTGAGCCAGCGCGAATCCGAGACAGATCGCGAACAATCCCGCCGTTGGTATGAACGTCAGGAACGTGTCGAACAGGCCGTGGACCAGAAACGCCAGGAGTGCCAGCCCGACACCGATCGCGTAATACGCCTGGTTCAGGTTGCGCGATGTGCGCACCACGCCGACAACGCGCATCAATGGCGGCCCGACCAGCCACGCGAAGGCGATCAAGCCCAGGAAGCCAGTGTCGGCGAGGATTTCGAGGTACAGGTTGTTGGCCTGGACGCGCTCGTCCCAGCTATCGAGTCCGAGCTCGGCGCCGTAAAGGTGGCGGAAGTTGTCGGTGCCCACGCCGAGCACTGGATTGCGCTGGATCAACTGCACGGCGGCCTGCCAGAGGTTCACGCGTGGCACGACCCAGGGCGCCACGGAGTCGTCGCGAGGCAGTACCGCTGGCGCCTGGCTCGGCCCGCCCTGATCGACGGTGACGAGCGTCTGTGCGTTCGGCCAGCCGCGTTCGTAGAACTGGACGACGTCCTGCTCGACCATGTCCCATTCGAGACGATACGTGCCGCCGGGCAGGGCGGCCACGTCGACCGGTGCGTCGATGTGGATACTTGCTCCTGGCGGGACGTCACGCGGCAACGGCAGTTCGCCTTCTGGGAGGTCAAGCAGCGCCGAGCCGTCCGCGTTCAACCAGTGGTACGTCAGCACAAAGGGATGGACGCCGTCGCGCGTCCAGACGATGCGACCTTCATTGCGTATGTCGACGCCTACGCTCGCTGCGCTCGCTGCGCTCGCTCCGCTCGCGGGATTGCCGTGCAGCTCTATGTTCTGGGGCACCTGGTAGACGGCGCCGTACCAATCGGCATCGTTTTCGGTCACCAGCCGCAGATCGAAGACTGGATCGCGGGCGGCGTCCACGGCCATCATCACGATCAGCAGCGTCGTTACCAGC
>JAFAPL010000706.1 GCA_019247135.1 Chloroflexota bacterium
GTTTCATCTCGAGCGCCTGGTACCACACGGTCACCTCGGCCCGGCTGGTGTCGCCGCGCACGGTCACTGGCACGCCACCTGCGGCCGTGTCCACGGGCAAACGGAATGAGCCCACAGCATTGAAGGTGCCGTTTGCATCGCTCTGGAACGTCGCAACCTGTGCGCGGTCCTCGCCGACGAATGCGCGCAACGTCTCATTCCGCGCCCAACCGTCGCCGGTAAACCCGATGGGTGTTCCAGGCCGCCCCGCATAATTCGTCAGCTGGAGACCTGGAGTGAACGGCAGCACCACAAATTTTGCGCCGATGTCTGCGCCACTCTTGTAGCCGACAAACAGCAGCTGGTGATCGCCCTGTGGCACAGCCGGCAGTTCAAAAGCGTTCTTGACCGCGAACTGCCCGTTGTCGTCGGCCGCCAGACGCAGCAACGGCTGATCATCTTTTCGGTCGAGATAGACATCCACCTGATCGCCGGGCACAAAATCCTGTCCGGTGAACCCGACCACTGAATATGGAGCCAGCGAGTAGCTGTCGAGCACGATCCACGGCGTGAAGCCTTGAACACTGAATGTGACCGAAACGGGGTTTTGCGACTGTTCGCCGACGAAATAGACGATATAGTCACCCGCCTGAACGAGCGGCAGCGGGACACTCTGGCCGGTGACGTTACCCTGCGCATCGGACGGCACACTTTCCAGCGGCGCTCCGCCGAGGCCGCCGATGCGTACGTCGACCAACTCACCAGGTGTGAATCCGCTGCCGCTGAAGCCGAAGGTGTGGTTGGACTTCACGGAATACGTATCGACGCTGATCTTCGGAGTGAGTGTGAGAACCGTGAACTTCGCGCGTGCGGACAGGCCACTGGTTTCTCCCACGACGTGCAGGACGTGGTCACCGCGGCCGACGCCGTCGGGAGGCACCACCGAGACTTCGTCGAGGTTTCCATCTTTGGAGATCGTGACGGGATCAAGCGTAACCTCGGTGTCGCCCTGAGCATTTTCGACGGTAACGCTTGCCTGTTCGTCGGCTTGAAATCCCTGCCCCTGGAAATTGAGCCGGGCTCCAGCTGTGATCTGCGGTGCGCGAATCAGCAGGAATGTCGGGCCAGCGTGCGCCCGCGCCGGCGTGGGTGACTTCACCGCAGATGGGCTCGGAACTGGCGACGCCGCCGCGCGGGCGACGGGCGATGCCGTGGAGCCCGCGGAGGGTGCGGCGCTACATGCAGCGCACAAACACGCCAGAATCAACCCGACGAGGCCAATGTGGAATCGCATGCTAGTGAATGGACTCGACACAGCCCGTCGCCCCTGTGTTGATGACATACGTCTTGTCTCCGGTAGCACCGTCGGCCGCATGGACTCTGGCGACGTAGAATCGAATCTGTCCGCCGTCAGGCCGTGGCCGATCGGCAACATGCTCCACGGTCATAGTCATGCCGCGCTGCGACGCCACCGCTCGTTGTGTCGCCGTCAACTGCTCCAGCGTTTCGCGCGACATCTCCTGCTGCAGGTCTGGACATAGCTGGCTCCAGCCGAGGTCACCATCCTCGCTGGCGATGGACTGCATGAACAGATCGGCGGGCGCGGCTGCGCTCGGCCGCGTTAGATTGGTTCCTCGCCAGACTCCCGCCGTGCCAACCAGCACCAGCAGAAAGGCGTTCACCAGCAACACCGGCCGTCGCCGCAGTCCGCGCCCAAGCGCGGGGAGAAGCCTAGTCACCCGGTTTGGCTTCTGGATGTAACCCGAAGGGGAACACCACTTTGAAGGTAGCGGCCGCCACGAGATGGCTCTGCTCGCCGACCGCGACGAAGATGACATCGTCGGCGACATCGTTCGGCACGTATACCTGGTCGTTGCTCTTCAGCCAGCCATTGTCGTCAGCCGCGGTGACCTTTTGAACGGTGTTCGTTGCGCTGCCCAGGTGGATGTCGACCTTCTCGCCACCAATCCAGCCTCCCCCGCCAAAGCCAACTGGCGCGCCAGGCGCCCCCGACCATGAGGTCAGCTCCAGCCATGGCTTCGGTTCGAGCACCTTGAAGGTTGCCGTTGAGGTCGCGCCGCTGGCGGCGCCCAGGAGTGTGAGCTGCAGCTCACCCGAAGCCGCGGTCTGCGGGATGTGAACCGGCCCCGCGGCCCACAGGTTGCCGTACTCGTCGGCCTGGAGTGTGGTCGGGTCCTGCGTCCCGCCAAGCTGCACATGAATCTGCTCGTTCGGAGCGAAGCCCTTCGCGTTGAACTGGACGGGAACGCCGGGTGGTCCAGCCCACGGGCTGAGCTCGGTGAGTGGCTTCAACGGCGTGACATGCAAGTCGCGCCTGAGCTCTGAACCGTCCGCCTGTCCGCTCAGCACGATCGAATACGTGCCAGCGGCGAGTTGCGGAACTTTCGTCTGCGTCCATGGGGCGTTGCCGGCCTGGTCGGTCGTTAGGGTGACCAGTTGGAGTGCGGCACCGGAGTCTGGCTGAAGTGAAACAGTCACCTCATCCATCGGTTCGAAGCCGCCGGCGACAAAACCAAGGTCGCCATATTGCGGAACGTCATAGCTGTCAGCCACCAGCCACGGCTTGGGCGCGCGGATCCACAACGTCGCATTCGCAGCGCGACCGCTAGTCTGGCCTGTCGCGGTCAACGCGTGCGAGCCGGACTGCAGCTGGTCGGACAGGGTGATCGGAAGGGCGTCGAACGACCCATCGTCCTTCGTCATGCCAGTGCCCAATTGTGCGTTATCCGTTGAAATGGCGACGGTCTCATCAGGCGAAAAACCGTCACCCGATAGCTGGACGGTGCCGGCCTGCGGGGCAGGTTGCGGAGCGACCGCCAGATGAGCGGGGGCTACGGGGACGGGAGCGGGCACCGCGTTTGCGACCGCCGGCGCCGCGTTTGCGATTGAGACTGGCGTTGGCTCCCCCTGGACGGTCGCTTGCTCGACAGGCCCCATGGACCGCTCCGTGGGTGTCCCGCAGCCGACGGCGACGAACGCGACAATGGCGATAATCGCGATGAGCCAGCTCTGGTCCATCAGTGGGTCACTCCAGTCGGGCTGATGAGCAGCCACACGAATAACGTGATTAGATCCATGAGTATTCGCAGGCCTCCCTGAATGGTTGGGTTCACTGAGTTGCGGAGTGTTGGCAATCGTCCAGGCGTGGGGCCAACGGCGATGCGCCACACGATCAGCAGCAGACGAGTCATCTGCAGACAGGGTCGTGCATTGCGCCCGGACCCGGACTCCATCCTCGCAGCCGACCCCTGAACGACGGCTGAATGCCTGCGAACGCGACCGAACACCTCGTTCTGTCTCGGCCGAGCTTCCACCTTCAGGCCGCCTCCAGCTCGGGCAAGTCCTTCGCCTGGGAGAAGCACTCGAGGTAATCCTCGCAGCTGCGATTGATCACGTCATGCGCCGCGCGGCGGCCGTACACTTCGGCGATCTCGACGACTCGACGAGTCGCATCGCCGGGCACCTCTTTATAGGTGAGAAAGTAGTGGCGTAAACGATCGATGAGTGACGGCGGGACCTGGTAGAT
>JAFAPL010000584.1 GCA_019247135.1 Chloroflexota bacterium
TGTCGGCGCTGCTGCTCATCCTGGCTACATTCGGAGTCGCTCCAGCTACGGCCGCCGACGACAGCCTGCGAGCGTCCGTGCTGCGTGTTGACACGACTCAATTCCCCTGGCGGGATGTGTACGTCAGTGTGTCGGACCCGCGAGGACTCCCCATCACTGGCCTCGGCCGCGATGCGTTCACTGTTTCAGAGGATGGCGCGAGCCAACCCATAGAACGCTTCTCCGTCATCAACGACAGCCAGGTCCCGATCGCGTTTGGTCTGATCATGGACGTGAGCGGCAGTATGAATGACGAAGGCAAGCTCGAGGCGGCGAAGGGAGCCGCGAGGCAGCTCGTCGCCGCGCTTGGTCCAGCTGACAGCGCGGCCGTGATCAGTTTCGGCGACAAGGCCGCCGTGGTCCAGGGATACACCTCGAATCATGACGATCTGAACGCGGCAATCGATAGCTTACAGGCAGGCGGCAACACCGCCCTGTACGACGCGGTGCTTCAGAGCACGCTCATCAGCCAGGCGTTGCCACAAATGTTGAAGGTCCAATTCATCGTTACCGACGGACAGGACACAAAGAGCAGCGCGCACCTGAACGACGTCCTGCATACGCTGCAATCGGGGCCAAGCGTTGTGTATGCGGTCGGGCTTGGCCACGATGTGGACCGAAGCGTGCTGGACCAGATTACTCATTCCGCGAGCGGTGACGCGCTGTACACGGATGACCCGAGCACGCTCGCGTCCGCATTCCAGTCGGTCCTCAACCAGCTGAGACTGGCGTATCTGCTGCGCTACCGAAGCCCGGTTCCGAGCTCTGCGAGCTCTGCGAGCTCTGCGAGCTCTGATGGAGTTCCGCACAGCGTGTCAGCCGACGTGCACTATCAGGGCGAGGCCGCACAGGCCGCGAGCACGTTCACCGCCGCCTCCAACGCGGTTGCGATCGACGTGACTGGACTCACTCCAGGCGAGACAGTTTCAGGCGACCGACAGGTGCGAGCAAGCCTCCGAAGCGGAACTGCCCAGCGAATTGACATGCTTGTGGACGGCACAACGGCCGCCAGCAGCGATGGCCAGCCGACCAGCATCGTGACGGAGCTTGAAGGACTGTCGCCCGGCGACCACGACCTGGCGATCCGGGTGGCGGATAGTGTTGGTGCCGAGACGGTGCAGCACGTTCCTTTTATGGTCCCGAGCGCCGCTACACCCGAACCAATCGCCACGCCGGAAGCCACACCGGAGTCTCAGACACGCTTCCCGCTGACCGATGCACCCTGGTCGTGGCTGGTGTGGTTGCCAGGGCTTTTGATTCTTCTGCTCCTGGCGCTGCTCGCCTTGGTTATCGCGCGCACGCGGAAGCGCGGAACAGTGTCGCCTCAAGTAGCCGCTGCAGCGACAGACGACACGACGCTGGAGTTAGCAGCACCGCTGATCCCCGCGGGAGGCGATGTGGACACTCCGCGGGTGCGCGTCGAGGTGGACGGACAGCAGCAAGATGTGCCGCTGGGAGCCGACCCGGTGTCAATCGGGCGCGACGCGGACAATACGCTCGTTCTGCACGATCCGCACGTCTCGCGCCACCATGCACGGATTACACTCGATGACGGCGACTACTGGATCGAGGACCTGAAGAGCCAGAACGGCACGCTGCTGAATGGCCAGGTTGCGATCGACCGTCGACGGCTCGAACTCGGCGATCAGTTTGCGATTGGCAGCGCCACGCTGACGTACCTCGGTCAGGCCCCGGCCGTTTCGCCCTCCGACTCCAACGGGGTCAGCCCCGCGGCGGAACCACGAGTACCCTCCGCGGCAGCCTAGCCAGGTCAGTTCGTAAAGGTTGCGAGGACCGCCTCGAAAGGATCGGGCGAGACGTGCACCTGTCCCGCGAATGGATGATCGACCTGCTGAATCATGAACAGCATCGCACTGATCACAACCGCGAGGCCCGCGATCATGAGCCCGTGCACCACCGCGCTGTCGAGTCCAAAGAAGTAGGTGAAGGCGATCGTGAGGCATGCTCCCACGATCAGCATCACCCACAGTATCGGGTGCACGCCGATGTCAGCCTCGAAGATTCGCAAGCGGCGCTGAGTGAACATCTGCTCATACTGCGCCAGCACGTGATCGAACATGACCTGCTCGCGCGGGCTGTCCACCGGGAGCTGATGGATGGCATCTCGCAAATCGTGCGCTAGCTGGTCCGCTCTGGGACTCATCTGCCCGTTCGCGAGAGCGGGCCACTCTTCGTTGATCGTCGTTTCCACGTACTCCTGGACCGTATTCTTCACGTTGCTGCGCGCGGGATCTGGAAAGTCGTCGACCCCATGGAAGATGTTGGCCGCGGCCACCGCTTCGAGCTCGACGGTCGAGCCCGTGGCATCGAACTGTTCCCACACGACGATGACGACATAGGCCAACAGGATGGCGTAGATCACGCCTACCGCCGCGTAGATGAATCCGGCGACATCGTTGTAGCGGCAGCGGATGGCGGCCGGAACGAAACGGTTGACCAGGTAGAAGCCGACCAGCGATAGCACGACCGTGACCGCCACGATGAGGGTGCCGCTGAGTATTGTTGCCAGCATTGACCGCCCTCTATTCGAAGTGAACCGCGGACGCGGTCGCCTCGGCCGCGCGCTCGAACGCGTCGTCGGGGCTGCTCAACGAAATACCGCCATCGGCCGGAGTTCCGGCCACAGGCCCGGACGCCTGCTGCACCACGTGTGCTGCCTCATGGGCGAGCGTATGGCGGCCGGACGTGCTCGAGGGATCGTATGCGCCTGCACGGAAGAAGATGTCCGAGCCGCTGGTGAACGCGGTCGCGCTGACGCTTCGGGCGAGCGTATCCGCGGAAGCGTCCGCGTGTACGCGAACACCTGACAGATCCGCCCCCAGGTGCTGTTCTAGGACACGTTGGACGTTGCCCTCGAGCGGTACGCCCGTGCCTGCCGTGCGTATCTGTTGGCCCACGTCGGCTGTTGCGTCGACGTCGTCGGCAGGGGCGAAGATCCGCTGCAACATCCGATTGCCGAGCGTGCGTTGCAGGTACTCGATGCCACCACGCGCTGCTGTCGACTGATCTGATTGACGTCTCCGAGTTTCAGGCGCATGCGCCTTGTCATTTGCCTTTGGACCGGACACGCGTTGACCGGACTGTCGATCTGAATGGCTCGGCATAGGGACCCCTCGGCACTTCGCCAGGCTGGCGGAAGCGTACGGAGCAGAGGTCTCGGGCCGGTATCACTTGGGTTACAGGGCCTGCTTGATGTACTCTGGCGGTCCTCGAAGCGGCCGCGGGCTCCCGCACGGGCTGGCCACCGCGGGAAGGGGGAAAGGCCAGCGAATCAGCCCGTCCAATTGCTCGCAGTCTCAGATACCCCGGTGTAACCGGGCTGAAACCGGCGCCACCTATCGTTGTGGCCCGCTCAGACGGGTCGACCGACGGGCCGGCAATGGCGCAGGTACCAGGGGATCTCTGGGGGAGTTCGCGCTCACTTCGGGCGGCTCCATTCACGGTAACCGCATAGTTGAGGCCCTTGTTAGATGTCACTCTACCCTATCGCGCTCAAGAGCGCAGCCTCGGGAAACTGTAGCGATGTCGACGCCGCGCCTGGCACACTGCAGTACGTCCTCGAGGGTGTCGACTTCGAACAGCGTCCGCTGGCTGACGCGATCACCCGCCTCGCCAGGACGCTGGATTCGCTGCGTGAGGTGGACGCATTGATGAACTTGTCGGCCGCGCGGCGGCAAGCGCTCGGTTCAGCCGCGGGCACCGCGCATGCGGAGGTCCGTCCGGCCGTCGCCGTGTATTGCCTGGGCACCTTCCAGGTATCAGTGGGCGGCCAGTCGATCGAGACCTGGCGCGCCATAAAGCCGCGTACGCTGTTCCAGTACCTGGTGAGCCATAGGCACCGACCCGTACCCCGCGAATCGCTGATTGATGCGCTCTGGCCTGATCCCGACACCGCGCCGGCCAGCACGGCCCTGAAGGTGGTCGTGCATCGCGTGCGCAAGCTCCTCAGACAAACCGAGCGACGGCTCGACATTCAGGCGACAGAGGACGGGTATCGGCTCGACGGGCCGGACCTCTGGGTTGACGTGGAGGAGTTCGAACGCTGGTGCCTCGCAGGCCGACGTTATGAGTCCGAAGGACACATGGCGGAGGCGGCCACGAGCTTCGCTCGCGCGGTCGCGCTCTACCGTGGCGATTTCCTCGAAGACGTGCCGGATGAGTGGGTAGTGCTACGGCGGGAACGCCTCAAGGATCAGTATCTTCTTGCGCTGGCCCGTTTGACGGACGCTGCCTTCGCGGCACTCGACTTCGAGCAGTGCATCGAACACTGTCAGCAGATCCTCGCTCACGATCCCTGTCGTGAGCAGGCGTATCGCGTACTCATGCTCTGCTACGCGCGGCTGGGTCAGCGGGGTCGCGTGCGACGCTGGTATGAGCTGTGCGTGCGAACGCTGCGTGGCGAGCTGGACGTCGATCCCGACCCTGATACGCAGGCAACGTATGAGCAAGCGATGGCCGGCCAGTTCTCTGGCGTGCGGTCAACGCCACCAGCGCTCGCCGAGTCACCGCCCGGTAACCACCACGTAACCATACGTGGGTAGCCTGCCGGCCCATGACCGGCTCACCGAGGGGCAGGCCAGCCGCTGGGGGAGACGGGGACGTCGGCCAGCCGAACATGCGCGAGCTGCGGTACGAGTCATTCGTCGTACGCATGCTGATCAGGTCCAACGGTGACGTGGTCAGCGGGCAGATGACCCACGTAGCCCAGGGCCGGCGCCTGTACTTCACGGCACCCGAAGAAGTGCCTCATCTGATTCGTCGCCAACTGGACACCATCAACCACAGTCACACCAGCCGAGGCCAGTCCGGCTCCGACCAGTCGTGACGTCAGCGGGCCCGCGCGCGGCGGTCGGGCCGGCACGCTCCTCGGCACCGCCGGCGTCCTTGTTCGGCGCCCTGGACGTTCGGCTGCAAACGGCTGTCTCGCAGTTCCGAGCTGCCGCGCCCGAGCCAACCACGGACGCGCTGCGCGGCCTGTACATCTCCGACGGCGAAGTCGACGCGTTGTTGGCAGACGCGGACAGTGCCGCGCCCGCCGCGCCCACCCGGCCGGAGGGACGGGTCGGGGACGTCGCCGCCCAGTTACACCGCCTCATCCAGACCTACGCCCTGGACCCGCTCGACGCGGACGTGCTGCTGATCTGCCTGGCGCCCGAGATCGATCGGCGCTATGAGCGCCTGTATGGCTATCTACAGGACGACATGACTCGGCGGAGACCAACGATCGACCTGGTGCTCCGCCTGCTCGAGTACGATTCACCACTCATCCGTCGCGCGCTCGGTCCGGATGGTCACCTGGCCAAACGGAATCTGCTGGCCGACACGACGGACGCGGGGACTGAGCCGACGTCGTTTCTTTCGAAGACTCTGCGGCTGCACCCGCGGATCAGCGAGTACCTGCTGGGCCTGGACCACCTGGATCCTGCCCTCGAAAGCTGGGCGAGATTCGAGGCGCCCGCGTCCGACCTTTTCGCCGTCGACGACGTATCGGCGGCCCGTACGGACAGCCTGGTTGCGCGATTTCCCTCACCCGGCTGCTGGGGCGCTCCAGGCCCGCTCGTTTACCTGTATGGCAGCAGTCCCGAGGCGAGCTTGATGCTCGCTCGCGGATGGGCAAGCGCAGTCGGCGCCCGCCTGTTGATCGTCGACCTGGACGGCTGGCGCGCAACGCGTGGCGGTCCGGGCTCGGACGCAGTGGTTGCCGCCAGCCGTGAAGCGCTGCTGCGTGGCGCGGCGCTCGTGCTCCGCGGCCTCGACACGGCAATGGACCGGCGGCCGGATGCGCCCTTGCACATCGCGTCCCTGCGCCAGGTGCTCGCAAATCACCCGACGCTCACGTTCTTGCTCGGCTCGGCTCGCTGGGAGCCGTCGACGTGCTGGGCCAATCGGCAAAGCCTGAGCATCAAAGTCGACGAGCTGTCCGCGGCCGCGCGAAG
>JAFAPL010000717.1 GCA_019247135.1 Chloroflexota bacterium
CGGGAGTGGGACAAACGCTGGAACGTCGCCGACGATCAGCAGCCGGATCGCTGGCGCGAGCCGGATCCACTCGTCATGAGTGTCGTGCCAGCGCTACGCGAACGCGGCGGGACGCGGGCGCTCGATCTCGGCTGCGGGCTCGGACGCCACGCACACCTCCTCGCCAGCGAAGGTTTTTCGCCCGTCGTCGGCCTGGACGGCAGCGACGCGGGCCTGGCGTACGCGCGCAGGCACGCCGAGGCCGCGGGCCTGTCCATCGATTACCGCCAGGGCGCGTTCTACGAGATCCCATTCGCCGACAGCAGCTTCGACCTGGTGGTTGGCTGGAACGTGATCTACCACGGCGACGGCGACGTGGTGCGGCGAACACTGGATGAGATCCGGCGGGTGCTCGCCCAGGGAGGCCTGTACGTCGCAACCATGCTGTCCAAGCGCAACACGCGCTTCGGCAAGGGCCGCGAGGTGCGACCGGACACGTTCGTGGTCGATGACGCCCTGGGCGACGAAGTGCATCCGCACTTCTACTGCGAGTCGCGGCGTTTGCTCCAGCTACACCACGGCTTCGAGGTGCTGGAGCTGCGTGACCGCGAGCAGGGCGGCCGCGGAGCATGGCACTGGGAATTCATCCTGGAGCGTCAGGCCGCGGGCTGAACACTGCGCGCCGTCGCAGGGCGGGTACAGTGAGCGGGTGACTGATCCTCTGCGCGGTGTGGAGTGGCGGCTGATCGGGCCGTACCGCGGCGGGCGCGTCGTTGCCGTCGCGGGTGACTGGGCCCACCCACGGATTTTCTACTTCGGCTCGACCGGCGGCGGAGTCTGGAAGACGACCGACGGTGGCATCTACTGGCAGAACGTCTCGGACGGTTTCTTTCAGCGCGCATCAGTGGGCGCCATCGCGGTCGCAGCCTCGGATCCGAACGTCATTTATGTCGGCATGGGGGAAAGCACGATTCGCGGCAACGTCTCGCACGGAGACGGGGTGTATCGCTCCACGGACGCGGGCAAGACGTGGAAACATCTCGGCCTCGCGGACACGCGCCACATTGGCAAGGTCCGTGTGCATCCCACGAATCCGGACATCGCATACGTGGCCGCGCTCGGCCACGCGCATGGACCGAACCGTGAGCGCGGCGTTTATCGCACCCGAGACGGTGGCGCCACGTGGGACCAGGTTCTATTCCGTAGCGAAGACGCGGGCGCCGTCGACCTCAGCATGGACCCGAACAACCCGCGCATCATCTACGCGTCAACCTGGGAAGCCCGACGCAACTTCTGGAGCCTGACCAGCGGCGGACCCGGCAGCGGCCTCTGGAAAACCATCGACGGCGGCGACACCTGGACCGAGCTCTCGCATAATCGCGGACTGCCCAAAGGGGTACTCGGCAAGATCGGAGTCGCCGTATCCGGCGCCCGTCCGGATCGTGTCTTTGCCATCGTCGAAGCCGAGGACGGCGCGGTCTTCAGATCAGATGACGCCGGCGAGAGCTGGCAAAAGCTGAGCGATGACCGTCAGCTGCGAGAACGCGCCTGGTACTACAACCACATCATTGCCGATCCGCGCGATCCAGAAACGGTGTGGGTGCTGAACACCGACACCTGGAAGTCCAACGACGGTGGTCACACGTTTTCCACGTTCGCGATTCCGCACGGCGACAACCACGATCTGTGGATCGACCCCAACGACACGCTGCGCATGATCGAAGGCAATGACGGTGGAGCTACTGTCACGTTCGACGGGGGCGCGAGCTGGTCGTCCCTGTACAACCAGCCAACGGCGGAGTTCTATCACGTCACCACGGATGTACGGACCCCGTACCGCGTCTACGGCGCGCAGCAGGACAACACGACCATTACCGTACCGAGTCGGTCTCCGCTCGTCGCGATCACCAATACGCAATCCTTCGACATCGGCGGTGGAGAAAGCGGCTACATCGCGGTCCGTCCCGATGACCCCGATATCGTGTTCGCCGGGAGCTATCAGGGCTATCTAACGCGCTACGACCATCGCACCGGACAGATGCGCTCCATCGAGGTCTGGCCCGACACCACGCTCGGCGCCGGAGCGACAGAAGCGAAATACCGGTTCCAATGGACGTATCCCATCTTGCTGTCGCCACATGACCCGAACGTGCTGTATGTGACTGGTAACCACGTCTTCAGGTCATTCGACGAGGGCCAGACGTGGAACATGATCAGCCCGGACCTGACGCGCAACGATCCGAGCAAGCTCGGATCCTCCGGTGGTCCGCTGACCCAGGACAACACCGGCGCCGAGTATTACTGCACGATCTTTGCATTCGCCGAGTCACCCGTGCAGCGTGGAGTGCTGTGGGCTGGCTCCGACGATGGATTGATCCACATCTCGCGCGACAACGGCGAATCCTGGCAGAACGTGACTCCGCCAGACCTGCCGGAGTGGACGCTGATCAGCATCATCGAACCTTCACCGCATGACCCGTCTACCGCGTACGTCGCGGCGACGCGTTACAAGCTGGACGACTTCGCGCCGTACCTGTTCAAGACCAACGACTACGGGTCGTCGTGGACTCGGATCGACGCTGGCTTGCCAGAAAACGTGTTTTGCCGCGCGATCCGTGTCGATCCGAAACAACCAGGTCTCCTCTACGCCGGCCTCGAAACAGGAGTGTGGGTCTCCTACGACGACGGTGGGTCATGGCATGAATTGAAAGGGAACCTTCCCACCGTGCCGATCCATGATCTCGTGGTACGCGAGCCGCAAGGCGATCTCGTGCTTGCGACGCATGGGCGTTCGTTCTGGATACTCGACGATCTGAGCCCAGTGCGGCAGCTGGGTGATGCTGGCGCCGACGTGGCACTCGTAAAGCCGCGGACCGCGGTGCGGTACCTGTCCAACGGCGGCTTCGCGCACCGCGCCGTGCCTGGCAACAACTATCGCATGCCTGGCGCCACGATGGTCACCTATCGCCAGGTGGAGGATCCGCGGACAGGTGAGAAGGTCACCGAGTACGTGGATTCGGCCAAGAATCCTCCGGACGGCGCGATCATCTCGTACTTTCTGCCATCCAAACCCGAGGACGACATTACGCTGACGTTACTGTATCCGGATGGCACCGAGATCCGGTCGTTCTCCAGCCACGAACCGGAGAGTGAGGAAGAAAAGAAGAAGCAGCACGATCCCCGGATTCCAAAGGAGGAAGGACTGAACCGGTTCGTCTGGAACCTGCGGTATCCGGATGCGGTGCGCATCGAGGACGACGACGCGGCAAACGAGCTGGTGGAAGAGGGCATCCACGGGCCGGTGGTTGCACCTGGTTCGTACCGCGTGCGGCTGCGGGTCGGCGATCAGACTTTTGAAGAGCCGTTCGATGTCGCCGCGGATCCGCGGATCGCTGCATCAACTCAGGATCTGAGAGCGCAGTTCGAGCTGTTGCTCCGCATCCGCGAAAAGGTGTCAGAGACCCACACGGGCATCAACCGGCTGCGTGCCTTGCGTCGTCGCGCCGAGGACTTCGTCAAGCGGGCGCGGGAGGCCGGTGGCCAGCAAGCTCTCGAGTCGGCCGCTCAGGCGGTGGTGGATGCGTTGAAACCGATCGAGGAGCAGCTCATGCAGCCACAGGCAAAGACGCGCGCGGACACGCTGAACGTCCCCGTGCGCCTGAACGGCAAGCTCGCGTCGCTCGTCGGCGTCATCAACAGTGCCGATACGGTGCCGACCGCATCGTCTGTAGCCGTATTTCACGAGCTGTCCGAGCGTGTGGACGCCCAGCTCGCCGCGCTGCGCTCGGTCATCGACAACCAGGTCGCGGAACTGAACAACGCGATCCGCCAGGCGAATCTGGAGCCAGTCGGCGCGTAACTAGCTGCTGAGCCGGACGCTGCCGCTGCTCGTCTGGATGTCTAAGGTGGCGCTCGGCGCAGGGCTGCCGAGCGTCGCCTGCAGCGAGTTGCGCTGCTGATTGACGCCGCTCAGCGGCAGGTTGCCGGTACTGATGCTGCCGCTGTTGGTCTGGACGTTCAACTGGACGGCGCTACCGGGCGACAGAACCAGGTCGACCGAGCCGCTCGAGCTGCGAATGGTGGCCGCGTCGGTGAACGCGCCATCCACGTGAATGGAGCCGCTGCTGGATCCCGCTTCCGTCAGGTGCTGCAGGTGGCTCGCGCGGATCTGTCCGCTGCTGGTGTTCACCGTCACCGCGCCGGTCAGGTTTGCCAGTGTGACCGAACCCGACGTCGCCGAGACGGCGACGTTACCAGTAACGCCATCGATGTCGATATCGCCACTGCTCGACTGCGCACGCACGGCGATCGCCGCCGGTACCTCGATCGCGTAATCCACCGAGCTCGCGCCAGCGACCTGGAAAAAGCCGCTGCCCGGAGAGCTCGATTGCAGTGATGCACCGTCGGGGCTCGGAGTGAGCGTGACGGTCGGCCCGCGGCCGCCCACGCTGAAGTGGCGTGTGGCGACGACGTGCACGGTCGACGGGTCCGCCCCGACGCGGACGGTGGTGGCGCCGCTCGGGTTACTGACGGTGAGCGTTTGGCCGGCGTTGATTGGGGCGACCAGCGTCTGCGTGTCGGCGAAGGGTGAGGGTCCAAAGCTCGGGGCGAGGCCCGTGCGCGCCAGCGCGCCGCCGGCCGCGACGCTGCTGGCCGCGGCCAGCAGGCCATAGAGCAACAGGGCTATGCCACCGAGCGTGCCGATCGGGCGCCGCACACCAGGTGGCAGGTAGTCCCGCAACAGCAGCCACACACCGAGAAGCACCAGTGCCGCGGGCCAGAACGAGACGATCCAGCTCAGGGAAGCCAGTGGCGCGAGGTTCGTCAGGCCGAAGAGCACCAGGCCAAGACAGATCAGGACGGTCGCGGGAAACAGCGGCCAGATCGCCCACGGCCGCAGTCCGAACACGTACACGAGGGCGAAACCGACGCCGAGCAGAACGAAGAACCAGCCACCTCCGGTGACCGGTTGCGGCGTGCCTGCGAGGGGCAGGCTGATGTACGTGCCGAGGGCGACGAGCAGCCCGGCCGGCACGGCATAGCCGTAGCGACCGGTGGCCAGCCGACCAACCAGAAACGCGATGCCCAGGCCGACCAGGATGAGTCCACCCCGGCCGCGCTCTGGGACGAGATTGCCGAGCAGGAAGACGACGCCGAGCGTGATCAGCACGAACGGCCACAGGCTGCGCGAGCGACGCGGGCCGGGTTGGGATAGATCCGTCGGGGCGTGCTGCGGCTGCGGCGAGGTCATCGTCATCTTCTAGGCTTTGACGCAACACGCAGGGCCAGGGTTGCAGGCCGCCCGCACGCGTGCTTTGTCTCGCGAGAGGTCTAAGGGGCTCTGCCCCTTGAAAATTCCCCCGGAGGATGTGCCCCGTCTGAACGTCGGACGGCAAGCCTGCGGCGCGGCATAATCCCCCGATGCAGACGCACGCGGCGGTGAGCGAGTACCTCGAGCTGCTCGACTGGCGGCGGCGTGTGAGCGAGCTCTTCGCCGAGCTTCGCCGTCGGCCCGGCGGCGCCGACACCCTGGCGTGGTTCCGATCCGAGAAGGACGAGCTGTTCCGATCGCACCCGCAGAGCCCGATCCCGGCCGACGAACGCGCAAGCTTCACGCGCCTCAACTATTGGCCCTACAACGCGTCGGCGCGAGTCGAAGCGCGCTTCGACTCG
>JAFAPL010000349.1 GCA_019247135.1 Chloroflexota bacterium
AACCCAACGATTGCGCAGTACCTCTATCTGGGCACCTTGCTGTGGGAGGTGGTGCGGATTACACAGTACTCGATGTCGCTCAGCGCATTGTGGAACGTGTGGTCGCGCAATCTGAGCAACATGTTTATCGCGCCACTCTCGATGACCGAATACGTCATCGCTGAGGTCGTCTCGGGAGCCGTGAAGGCGGTCGTGCTGTTCACGCTGATGGGCCTGATCGCGGCTCTGGTGTTCGACTTCAACCTGTTCGACATGGGCGCGACGAATCTGACCTTGAACTTCCTGAATCTGCTGTGCTTTGCGTACTCGATTGGTTTGATCATTCTGGGGATCATTCTGCGAGTAGGCACGCGCATTCAGGCACTGGCGTGGGGGCTGGTGCTGATCTTCCAGCCATTGACGGCGGCGTATTACCCGTTGAGTGTGATGCCGCCGGGACTTCAGGCCGTCGCGCGGGCATTGCCGCCCACGTATGTGTTCGAGTCGGCGCGGGCGAGTCTCACCAGTGACGCGATCCAATGGCAGAACGCGGGGATTGCCGCGACGGAAAACGTCATCTATTTCGCACTCGCGGTGTGGTTCTTCAACTACATGTATCGGCGCTCGCGCGAGACCGGCCAGTTTGCGCGTAACGAGGAGTGACCCCCTGGCGCTCGGCGCCAGGCCTTCCGCGGCGCGGTACTAAGGGATCGTCAATCTCGGTCCTGTTGTCAGCACCGCCGGCGCATCGGTGCGGTCAACCGAAAAACTCGCACCGTCCGCGCCGAGCTGCGACGGCACGGCCAGCGCCTGCAGCGCGCCACCGACCATGGTGATCGCCTGAGCGTTCGCCGCGGCGATGCTCAGCGTCTGCCCGTCTTTGACCGTGGACGCGCCGTTGAACTGAATGGACCCGAAGTTGTCCAGGGGCAGCAAGCCTCGGCCGCCTGCGCTGGGCGCCTCCTCCACCCACTCGGCGGACGAATGTGAGGACGTGTAGGGCACGCTGGTCGAGTACGTCCGGCCAGTCGTGTTGTTGGTGAAGGCGATCTGCCACGAGTCGGGCGCCTGTTCCGTTAGCGCGACACTCACCGAGTCGCCAGCGTGTACGGGCAACTGCACGGGCCGTGACGCACGCGGCAGCAGCTCGAGCCATGCCTGATACTGAACGCGCCCGTTTGCGTTCACGGTCTGCTGCGTTCCCGCCTGAATCAGGTCGCGGCTCTGCACACCGCCGATACCGACCCAGGTCGCGTCGACACCGAATGAGCTGTCGTTCGACGCCTGCGGCACGGTCCACGTTGCGCTCACGGCGGTAAAGGTCCCACCGGTCGCCGCGTAGCCGGCCCAGTTGTGCGAGGTGTCCTGGTTGTCTGGCACGCCTGGCACCGGTTCGGTGCTCGGCGGCGGACTGCTCGCCACCTCCGGGTGATCGTCCGCCTCGATCTTCCACGCTCCGCTCGAGTCGCTGACCAGACGGTAGTCGTTGCGGTCGCGAGATTGATCGCTGGTCCCGTCGACGAACGTCGTCTGCCACGTCTCGAATGTCGTCGCCGTCGCCGTCGAGCCACTGACGTGGATGTCGCCCCACTCGATCTTGACCAGCCGAATGCCGCTGACGCCGCTGTCGACGAGCTCCTGGTTGATGCGGGCCAGCTCCTGGTAGTGCGCGCTGGTGACCGTGTCGGCCATGATCGACGAGTCCTTGGCAGCGATGGCCTGCACCTGCTCGTCGTTGCTGCGTTTGATGAGCTGCTGGATGGCGGCAGAGTCCTGATCGTCGGCCTGAACGAGCTGCGTCGGCCCAGTGAGAGACAGGCACACGGCCAGCAGCAGGGCGGCACTGAACAGGCGATAGCAGCGGCTCACGTGGATGGGAGTGCAGCGTTGGACGGCCATATTTCGAGCTCGTCCGTTTTAACGCGCGCGCCAGCGTACGCGTGACTCACATTGTTCGGCCACGTCTCCGTCAGCGTCACCCCGGACGGATCGAGCCAGCGCGAGTAGCTGACGAGGACGCCCGTGGCAGTGCCGCTACTGCTGTTGACGTCCACAACGGCCGTACCCGTCGCGGACGGTGGGCTGGTAGCGGGCGGGGTTTCAGAGGTCTCGTCGACGATGGCGACGTCGAGCCCGCCCGGGCCGACATATAGCCATCGCGCCGAATCCTGCGACGAGGTCGGCACCAGACGCGCCAGCTTCCAGGTCTGGCCCTCAGCAAAATAGGTCGCGACGCTCTCGACCACATAGTTGACGCGCTCGCGGCTGACGGCGTCGCCCAGCGCGATCGACTGGACGTCGGTTGTCCCCGGCGCTTCGGTGCGCATCAAGGTGGAGGCGTCGAGGACCGGGGCGGTGCGACCTCGCAGGAGAAGGTCTTCGCGTTGATCGATGGCCTGGCGCAGCTCACGCAGGCTCGCGTCGGCGTCCGCTGCTGAGGCGCTGTCGCGCAGCCGACGTACCCGTTCCCGGACCAGGTCGTCATAGCGTTGGAGCGTCGCCACGTGCGTGTCGTCAAGCTGAACGGTGCTTTGCCATTCGGCACTGTTGTGAGCCGGGCTCTGCAGGTCATCGGCGAGAGCGCGCAACTGCGGACCGGGCAACTCGGCATTGGCCGCGAGCGTGCGCAGCGTGGTGCCGATTTCAGAGCGGAACAGTCGATCGCTGTCGATGACACGGCGTTGGGTGGCGAAGGCCTGCGCCTGGCGCCGCTCGCGTGACTGCTGGCTGAGCACGTACGCGCCGGCGCCAATCAGCGGGCCGCCGAGGACGAGCATCAAGATCACACCCAGGACGATGCCGCCGCTCTCGGCTCCCGTAACGACGAGGAACAACAGCATCAGCAACACGATTCCGATGCCGCCGCCCAGCAGTCCGAGACCAAGTGGACGGCCGCCCATCAGCTCCACCCTCCAGAGCCGCCTCCA
>JAFAPL010000527.1 GCA_019247135.1 Chloroflexota bacterium
TGTGCTCGTCGGCTCGTACGTCCCGCAGGGTGCGGACGTCATCGACGCTGCCCTGCGCTCGGGAAGGCCAGTACTTTTCTACGACATAGATACTCCGGTGACGCTAACAGCGTTGCGGCGCGCCGGCGCTACCGAGTACCTCAGAGCGGACCAGATCCCGCGATTCGAGACGTATTTCTCGTTCACCGGTGGACCAGCCCTGCGGGAATTGAAAGACGTCTGGGGGGCTCGCGAAGCAGAGCCACTGTACTGCGCTGTCGATCCGCAGCTCTATCGGCCGGTCGCTCCGCAGGAGAAATTTCAGTGTCTACTCGGCTACATGGGCACGTACGCGCCGGACCGTCAGCCGCGACTGGAACGTTTTCTCATCGACACGGCACGGCGGCGTCAAGCGGATCGATTCCTGATCGCCGGCGCGCAATATCCGCGGATGGATCTGCCGCCCAACGTCGGTCATGAAATTCATCTCTATCCGCGTGACCACGCCGCCTTCTATTGCAGCAATTTTGCGACGTTGAATCTCACGCGCGACGCGATGCGGCAGTACGGCTGGTCGCCCGCTTCGCGATTGTTCGAGGCTGCCGCGTGTGGCGCATGCATCGTGAGCGATTCATGGCGCGGTCTCGACGAGCTGTTGCAGCCTGAGACCGAAGTCCTCCTGGCTGATACCCGTTCCGACATCGAAATGCATCTTTCCAGCCTGACACCTCAACGCCGAGCAAGCATCGGCGCCGCGGCGCGCGAGCGCGTGCTTCGGGAACACACGTTTTCGCAGCGCGCGGATCAGCTCGAAGCGGGCTTGCTAAGGGCCTTGGGAGCGCGCATATGACCGAGCGCGTGCTGATCACGGGTGGCGCGGGGTTCGTTGGCTCACATCTGGCCGACAATCTGGCGCGGGCGGGATACGCCGTGACCCTGTTCGATAACCTCGAGCCCCAGGTGCATGGGAGCGAGGCTGGCAGGCCAGCGTATCTCGACCCGTCGCACCGGCTCGTGCGCGGCGATATCCGCGATCCCGAGGCGCTGCGGCCCCTGGTTCGCGAAGCGGACGTGATCTTCCACCTCGCGGCGATGGTCGGCGTCGGCCAGAGCATGTACCAGGTCCGGCGATACACCGAAGTCAACGCCATGGGGATGGCGACGTTGTTGGAGGTACTGGCCGCCGACCGCGCGCGCATGCCGCTCCGCAAACTGCTCGTCGCATCGTCGATGTCCATCTATGGCGAAGGCGCGTATGTATGCGAAAAATGCGGTCGCGTCGCGCCGCGGCTGAGACCCGATGAGCAATTGGCCGCCGCGGATTGGGAAATGCATTGTCCAAGATGCGGCGCGCACGTGCAGCCGGTCGCCACGGACGAGGACAAACCGCTCTATCCCACCTCCATTTATGCGATCAACAAACGTGACCATGAGGAGATGACGCTCGCGTTTGGCCACGCGTACGGTGTACCCGCGGTAGCGTTGCGATTCTTCAATATTTATGGCTCACGCCAGGCGCTCAATAATCCGTACACCGGCGTCGCGGCCATCTTCTCAGGACGGATGCTGGCGGGTGAGCCGCCGCTCATCTATGAAGATGGCAAGCAGTTGCGGGATTTCGTCCACGTGAGTGACGTCGCGCGTGCGTGCATGCTCGCCATGACGTCTTCCTCGGCCGACGGTCAGGTGTTCAACGTTGGTACGGGCCGTCCCATTTCTGTACTCGACGTCGCCTCGGTGCTGGCGCGAGAACTCCGCTGGACCGGCGGTTTCGAGGTGGTGAAAAAATTCCGCGCGGGAGATGTTCGCCATTGCTTCGCGAACATCACGCGTGCTCGCTCCGCATTGGGCTATGAGCCGCGGCGAACGTTCGAGGATGGCGTGCGTGAGCTCGTGGAGTGGGTGAGCAGTCAGCAGGGCGCGTCGGCGCCGCTCGCCGACCAGGCGCAACGCGAGCTCGCCGCGCGCGGGCTGGTGCGCTGAACGATGTCCGGCTTGCAGGCAAAGTTCGGTGGCGGGCCTTTCACCCGAGGCACGGAGTGCGGATTGCCCGCGCACTACAGTGAGCTCCAGGCGTTGTGCGACGCCCTCGGGCACGCGGCCCAACACGAAATGGCGGACGCCATCGAGCGGGGAGATGAGGTTGCGCGCGAGCGTGCCTACGGCAAATGGCTCGGCGTGCGCGGGATCTTGCGGGCGATCGAGGCACGTTCGGACGAGTGGACGCCCACCGAATGGGAGATGCTCGAACGGATTGACTGGTCGTTGGAGCGATTCCGCTTCCCAGGTGCC
>JAFAPL010000642.1 GCA_019247135.1 Chloroflexota bacterium
AAATACGCAGGTGCCTGAGCGTACGGTCGCGCCCCGAGCAGATGCACGTTGCTCAATCCGCGCAACGCCGAGACGTCAACCCCAACAGGTCCAATCAGCACGATCGACCACTCTGGCCGCGCATGCGCCATGGCAGCGATCAATTCCATGTCAACCCACTGCGACAGCCCGCCGACGAAACCAATGATCGGGCCTGGAACCCGTCGAAGCTCCGCCGCGGGTTCGACCGGAGCCGCGAAATGCTCCACATCCACCCCGTTCGGAATCCAGTACGTATGCGAATTGAATCGGCGCCGCTGCTCGCACAAGGTCTCCGACGTCGTGACCACCAGGTCCGCTCGCCGACACAACTCTTCTTCCAGACATGCAAGGGTGCTGGGAAACCCGCGCACGTGCGAATAGTCGTCCGCGCAATGGTACACCAACGTCCGCCAGTGTAGATATGGCAACGCGTCAACGACATGCGGCAGTCCGGCCACGAGCGTCGGCATCGAGAAATTCAGGCGCGCCAGATCCGACCGCAACCGCGGTGCGAGCCAGCGCTGCCCGATCCGATTCGCCGCGCGCGTGCTCGTCAGTCGCGTAGCCGAGTGATACGGCAGCGGCAGAAAGTGACGGGTCACCCAGAGGTTCGGCTCCACCTGGCGCGGCGGCGAGAGCGTCCGGCGCAGCTCACGCATGAACTGCGCTCCACGTCGTGCGGCGAGCGGCGTGAGCGGTGCCTCCGAAAACAGCACGCGGTTTCCCCGCGCAGCCAGGTAGCTTGCCAAGTGATGTTTGCTGAAACGCGTCGGGCCATTCCACGGCGGCGCATAGAGAAACGCATAATCCCGCCGTGGCATTTCAGCCACCGACGACCTCGCAGTAGATCTTCTGCATCGAATGGACCTGCCGGTCGAGCGTGAAGCACTCCTCCACGCGCGCCCTGCCAGCCGCGCCCATTCGGGCGGTCAGTTCTGGCGAATCGAGTACATGCCGCACCGCGGACGCCAACTGCTGGACGTCTGGACGCACGAGGCAGCCCGCTTCCAGTCCGAGAAGCTCCCGGCTTGGTCCAACGTCAGTCGCGATGACCGGGCGCCGCATCGCCATTGCTTCGATAATCGGGCGACCGAAGCCCTCCGGCTCCAGACTTGGAAATACCACGAGGTCCGCGGCGGCAAGGACGCGCGGTATGTCGCGTGTAAACCCTGTCACGTGGATTCGACGCCGTAGCCCGAGCGCATCCGCATCGCGCAGGAACAGGTCTAAATTGTCGAGCGGTCGGCCGAGCATGCGCTTGACGCGCCCGCGCCAGCTCCGAGCGTAGCTTTCGGATACTCCACCGCCGACGAGCAGCAGATGCACATCCGACGGCAACAGTTGCAGAGCTCGCAAGGCGAGCCAATGACCTTTCACCGGCTGCACTGATCCGAGTACTGCGAGGACCCGTGCGCGTTCTGGCAATCCCAACTGCATGCGCACCGTGCTTGTCTGTGGCAACAATTGGAGATCAAATTCCGCCAGATCGACCGCGTTGTACACCACGTTTGCGTCGATCTCCAGCGACTCGCGGACGGCATTCGAGATTGCGACAACACGCCGTGCGCGCGTGGCAATGAAACCGGCGTGCCAGCCTCTGATGCGCGGGTCGGGTCCGAGCACTTCGCGTACGACCCACACCAAAGGCACCTGTTCGCGCCGTGCGGCCGCGGCCCACGCAATTAACACACTCGTATTGAGATGGACAAGGTCCGGACTCAGCGCCCGCAGTGTCGCGCGTGCGTGGCGCACGGCGGACGGGAATGTCCGCACAAAGCGCGCGAGCATGCGTACTGAAATGCGTGCGTGCGCGGAATAGAAGAAGGCGCCACCGCTCGGCACGATCGATGCGTTCACTCCCAACTCACGCGCAAACTCCAGCACCGGACCAGACTCCGTAAAGACGGCCGAGACGTCAAAACGCTGCGCGTCCAGTCGCTGGAGGAGCTTCAAGATAGACACCGGCGCGCCGCCGACTCCACCACCCTGGTGCACCGCCAATAAACGGACCCGGCTCACGCGAGTTCCTCCAGCACGCGATCCACCGCCGCGGCTGCGAGCTGCCAGTTGTGCGTCGACTCCACTCGGACCTTGCCAGCTCGTCCCAGGCGCTCACGCCGATCAGGATCCGCCAGCAAATCGCGAATGCCTCGAGTGACGTCCGCCGCGGATTCACCAGCGACGAGAACTCCAGTGTGGCCGTCGACGACCGCGTCGACTTCACCACCCGAGCGTCCCGCAACAACCGCGCGGCCCCACGCTGCGGCCTCGAAGTACACCAGTCCGTAACCCTCGAGTTGCCCATCCGCGGTCCGTCGCGCGGGCAGCACGAACAACGCGCATTCCCGGTATTCTCGCGCGAGTCGCGCGTCGTCCACGCGACCGAGGAACCGAACGCGGTCCGCTACTCCGCATTGTACGGCGATGTCGCGCAATCGCGGCTCGTCGGGGCCAGTCCCCACAATGTGATAGTCGACCGATGGGTCGAGGTCCGGCAGCGCCCGAATGACCATGTCGATGCCTTTGCGCGGCACCAGTCGCGCAACCGTCAGCAGCCGCGCCGCGTTACTCCGGATGGTCGGCTCCGGTCGGGGCTCCGCTCCATACGGGATGCACCGCACAACTTCGGTTCCGACTTGCCAATCGTTCAGTAAGCCTGCGGTAAAACTGCCAGGCACGAGGACCGCGTCGGCGGCGCGCAGCGCACCTCCACGTAGGAACTCGTCGACGTTGGGAAGACCCATCGGCGCGCCGCCCCGCCACACCTCCTGTCCGTAGGCGCACACGACAAATGGTCGCCGCGTTCGCCTCGCCAGCATCCACGTCAGCGGTGCGAGGTAGATATGGCCCGCCACCAGAACGCGCGGTCGCCAGGCGCGCATTGCTC
The DNA here is from genome assembly GCA_019247135.1 of Chloroflexota bacterium. The sequence continues at coordinate 2,909 of JAFAPL010000642.1, forward strand.
GCAGGGTTGGCCTCCAGAACCGAGCTGAGAAATGCAGCGTCGGATGGATTTTCCACAACGGACGATATGCGGCGCGATCCACCGTTGACATACCGACCGGTGTGATCGCCATGTCCGGCGCATGTGCCGGAGTGGGTGCTATCACCAGCGGCGGCTCCGCAATGCGTGTGAATGTTTGATACAGGAGTGTCTCGACTCCACCGAGCAGCGGCAAGAAACTCGACGACAGAAGCATACTGCGCACCACGTCGACGGGTCAGTGCGCCGCAAGGGCGCGACGAGTAAGTCCGACATAGAACGCGAGGTCGCCCGGAGCCGGCACCAGCTCGCGGGCGGAGCGTCCGCTCGATCGAACAAAAACGATCAGCACCACCGCGGTGGCGAGAATGTACGCCAGGCTCAGACCGGCCGCGGCTCCAACCAGACCCAGCGTCTGTGACCCGATCGCCTGGAGCACGATCGAAACCACGCCGAACAGCCACGCCGTGGCTGCCAGGAACCCGCGGCGACCGATTCGCAGCAAATGGCTGGCGAGCAGTTGCCACACGCCGTACGCGATCATGCCCGGCAACATCAGCAGCAACGCCGGAGCGGCGCCCGCGAATTCTCTCGTGAACACCAGCGGAACCAGGGGTGAGCCAACCGCCAGTCCTATGGCAACGAGCACCATCCACAGGAGCCCGTGCCGCGTGACCCGGGCAGTGACCGCCGCCGAGTCCCGTTCGGGTCCCACCAGGCGCGGCTGCAGCGCCGTGCGTAGCGCGATCGAGATCTGCAAGACCAGTCGAGCGATCGACAGCGCAACGCTGTAGATGCCGACGCTGCCCACGTCGAGGCTGGCATTGAGGACGAACGCGCCGCCCTCGCTGCCGACGAACATGCCGAGCAGGCCGAACTGGATGGGCGCGCCGGCGCGGGCGAATTCACGCATGACGCCCGTATCGACGCGCCACCCGGGCTGCGCCGCATCTAGCGGCACCTGCCCAGCGCCGCGGTCTGGTGCGAAGTGCATCGCGGGCCGTCCAGCATTGGGCGCAGCGTTCCCAGGGGCGACGTGTCGGTCGAAGTGCATCGCGGGCTGCGCGGCGTCTAGCGGCACCTGCCCGGAGCTGCGGTCTGCTTCGAAGTGCATCGCGGGCTGCCGGGCATCCAGTGGTACCTGCCCAGCGCTGCGGTCTGGTTCGAAGTGCATCGCGGGCGGTCCAGCGTCTGGCGCCTCGTGCTCGGGGCCGACGCCTCGGTCGAGGTGCGTCGAGTCGACGGGCCGCATTCGCCGTAAGAAAAACACGGCCACCGCGCACAACGCCACCTCACCCAGCAGCCACGCGATCGTCGGTCCGAGCGCCTGGCGCGGCAGCAGGACTCCGCCGATCAGCACGAGCACAAGGAAGAGCAGCGTACGCCCGACGTCCATCGCGTTGTACAGGTCCACCCGTCCCTCGAGCTGAATGAAGCGCCGGGCGAGCAACGCCAGCAACGAGGCCAGGCTGCCGCCCAGCGTCAGCGCGAGCAGCAGCGGCTCGACGCCGCGCAGCAGATTGTCCTGGAACAGCGGTGCGGCCAGTCCGAGCACCAGCGCGACGGCCGCCGCCCCGGCGGTCCCGAGCACCAGCGCACTGCCGATCAACGTCCCCACGTTGGCGCGTTGCTCGCCGAAGAGCTGGAGCAATACCTCGGGGATGCCCCACTGGGCGACGGCCAGCACGAGGCCGGCCAGTTTGACCGCGAGCTGGTACTCGCCGCGTGCTTCGGCGCCGAGGACGCGCGGGAGGACGATGCTGACGAGGACGCCGAAGCCGAGTGCGACCAAGCTGCCGAGGCTCTGGCGGGCGAAGCTCACGCGCCCACACCAGGCACTCGGATTGTGACGCCTTTGTGGTATCCATGTGACGCTTTCTGGTCGTCGCGTGACGCTCCACGTGACGCCCGGTGTGCTAGGCCGCCCTCGTGTGACGCTTCTGCACACTCACGTGACGCTTGCTGGCCGCCACATGACGCTTGATCGATCGTAGGTGACGCTTGTGGACGCTCACGTG
>JAFAPL010000724.1 GCA_019247135.1 Chloroflexota bacterium
GGTCCGTCGGCGGTCCGAAGGTCAGCTTCGAGTCGATCGGCTGAAAGCCGATCTGGCTGGCCTGCTCGAGCAGGCTAGGCTTCGGGCTCGCGGCTTGCGCACTGGAGGGCGCGGCGCTGGCCGCCGCCACGGCGGCCACGGCCTGCACTACGCCCTGCGGGCCATCAGTCGTGGATTCGCGCGCGTAAGCCGCCGTGCTGGCGGCCAGCAGCCCTGTCCCGGTGGCCGCGCCCACGATCAACAGCATCCGCCGTCGCGTGAAGCGGGCAGTAGTCCAACTCGATGTGCGGCTCTGGTCCATCGCTGCCAGCCTCGCGCCGGCGCGGCCGCCGCGCCACCCACACTGCTACGCGTTTCCTCCGGCAGTACGGAAGTGTGGGGTAAACGTCGGAGTTTTATGCCTGGCGGATGGCCTGCGCGAGCTGATGCACTCGGCGAATGCCGAGCCACAGCGGTGGCCGAGGCGCGGAGGGGTGCCGCCGGACGGTCCAGCGCGGACCGCAGTGCTAGACTGCGGCACGGGAGCACGCGAACCGGATGGTCGGCGACGCGCACCCGACCGAACGGGCCAATACCGATGATGCCCGCCCCGCGACCGGCCGGCGGGACGAGCAGTTGGCCTTCGGCCCGATGCTGCGGCGGCTGCGCACGCAGGCGTGCCTGACCCAGGAGGTCCTGGCCGAGCGCGGCGGGGTGAGCGTGGCCACCATTGCGGCGCTCGAGGAGGGTCGGCGGCGGCGGCCGTACCCCAGCACTGTGGCGGCGCTGGCCGGCGCGCTGCGCCTGTCTGGCAACGAACGCGCGCTGCTGGTTCGCGCCGCGCAAGCGACGCCGGCGCAGACCGCGGGCGCCACGCTGCCACCGGACCCACCCCGCCCGGTCGTGCTGCCCAGCCCGCTGACCCCGCTCATTGGCCGGGAGGCCGAACTCGCCCGGGTCAGCGCCCTGCTCGACCCGACGGGCAGGGCAACACACCTGCTGACACTGCTCGGCCCCGGCGGGGTGGGCAAGACCCGCCTGGCGCTCTCAGTCGCGGCCGGCCTGGTGGGCGGCTACTCCGACGGCGTCGTATTTGTCGACCTGGCCCCGCTGCACGATCACCGCCTGGTGGGGGCCACCATCGCCCGCGCGCTCGGGGTGCGGGAGGTGGGTGGGCAGAGCGCCCGCGAGCTGCTGCTTGAGCACCTGCGCGCGCGGCAGCTGCTGCTGGTGCTGGACAATTTCGAGCACCTGCTGGGTGCTGCGCCGCTGCTCGCCGAGCTGTTGCAGGCCTGCCCGCGGCTGGCGCTGCTCGTGACCAGCCGCTCCGCCGTGCGGCTGCGCGGCGAGCGCCGCCTGGCCGTAGCGCCGCTCGAGACGGCAGCTCCGGAGCAGCCGCTGGCGGCCATCGCCCGCGCGCCGGCGGTGCAGCTGTTCGTTGAACGGGCGCAAGCGATCCTATCCGCGTTCGAGCTGACCGCGGCCAACGCCAGCGATGTCGCGCGCATCTGCCGCCACCTGGACGGTCTGCCGCTGGCCATCGAGCTCGCGGCGGCGCGGGTGGGGCTGCTGGAGCCCGGCGCCCTGTTGGGGCGGCTCGAGCGACGCCTGGCCGGCCTGACCAGTGCCGGTCCCGACGTTCCCGAGCGCCAGCGGACCTTACGCAGCACGCTCACCTGGAGCTACGACCTGCTCAGCCCGCCCGAGCAAGCCCTGTTCCGTCGTCTCGGCGTGTTTGCCGGCGGCTGGACGCTGGATGCCGCCGAGGCCGTCTGCGCGGACGGCGCCCCGGCCGGCGCCAATGGACTCCTCGCGGGCGAGTTGCTCGATGCCGTGCAGGGTTTGCTGGACAGCAGCCTGGTGCGCCGCATGGACGACGGCGACGGTGAACCGCGCTTCGGCATGCTCGCAACGCTGCGCGAGTACGCGGAGGAGCAGCTGTCGGCCAGCGGCGAAGGCGAGGCCACCTTTGAGCGCCTGCGCAACTGGGCCCTGGCGCTGGTCGAGCGGGTCGCGCCAGAGTGGATCAACCCGGCCCAGGTGGAGCAATTGGATCGTGAGCAGGACAACCTTCGGGTTGCACTGGGCTGGACGATCCAGCGGGCCGACGTTGAGTCCGCACTGCGCCTGGGGATCGGCGCCTCGGCGCTGTGGTACGTGCGCGGGCGCTACGCCGAGGGGCGCGCCTGGCTGGCCGAGATCCTACGGCTCCCATCTGGCGCGGCGCAGACTGCACTCCGTGTCCGCGCGCTGGCCCATGCAGGCCACCTGGCGTGCTGCGAGGGCGACCTGGATGCGGGCGAGGCGCTGCTGCGCGGAGCGGAGAGCGCAGCCGAGGCGGCCGGCGAGGGGCCGGAATTCTGGCTTGTCATGCACTTCCTTGGCAATATCGCCCGTGTCCGCGGCGATCTGGCCCAGGCGGAAGACCTGTACAGGCGCGCGCTCGGGATCGCGCGTCAGACGCGGCACCCGGGCCGGGAGATCCTGAGCGGGGCACTGCTGGCTATGGTGCGGTTCGAGCGGGAGGACGTGGCTGGCGCCCGTGCCCTGGTCGCCGAGGTGCTGGCGGCCTGTGCGGTGCACGGCGGCCATCCGCATGCACGGGCCTGGGTCCTGTCGGTAGGCGGCCGCGTCGCGGCGCAGATGGGCGACTATGCGAGCGCGCAGCGAGACTTCGAGGAGTCGCTGCAGGTGATGCGCGCCGTGGGCAGCCAGCAAGGGGTGGTCTTTGGCCATCTCTATCTGGGGCACGTCGCACTGGATCGCGGCGACCCGGCCGAGGCGGCAACCCACTTTCGGGAGGTGCTGACCGTGGCACAGGCCACGCGTGACGAGCCGATGCTCGCGCGCGGCCTGGAAGGGGTAGCGCGGCTGCTGCTGCCGACCGAGCCGCAGCGCGGGTGCGGCCTGGTCGCCGCGGCGGGTGCCCTGCGACAGCGCCTCGGGCTCCCGCTCGCCCGAGATGACCGCGAGGGTCTGGAGCGGTGGCTGCCTGAGTCCCACTCGGCGAGCGGCTCGCCGCCCGGACAACTCCCGCGGGCTGTCTCGCCGACCGCGCTCGCCGTCGCCGATGCCCTGGACGCGTGCGCCACGGCGGCGCACCGACCAACGCTGGCGCCGGCCTGAGTCACGCGCTGCATCTGCCATGACAACTGCGCCAGCTGCTCGACCCCTTGCCTCATCCTCAGCATCGGTGTCGTGCGCCAGCAGCAGCCGCGGGCAGCCCAGTAGATCACGCGCGCGGCCACCCGATCAGGGCGCCTCGATTGCTATCGCAATGCCGACACAGTGCCAGCGCGCAGCTCGCCTTCACAAGGTCCGGCCGGGCGGCGCGATGGACACCCCGTCCAGTCCGGCCCCGTCGGGTGGTGGTACCGGTGCTGGACTAGCGCGCAGCCGTGCCCGTTCGCGTCGCGCGCCTCGTTCAGCGGCCGAGCGGTTCGGGCGACACGCCGAAGGCGACGGCACGCTGCAGCGCGGCCGCGCGCAGCTCGGGCTCGATCACCGTCGGCCCGCCGACGGCCATCGCATGTATCGCATCCTGCGCGGCCTCCTCGACGATGCTGCCGATCTGCACGGCCTCGGCTGGGGTGCGGTGGAACACCAGCACGCCGTGGTTGGCCAGCAGGACCGCGCACCCGCCGCCCGCGATCGCGGCCCGGATGTTCGCCACCGCCTGGGCCGAGCCGCGCGGGCCATAGGCCGCGACCGGCACACCGTCGGGCAGGCCGAACATGGCCAGCGCCTCGATCCAGCATTCGATCGGCCGCCGCGCGACGGCGAAGGCGGTCGCGTACGGCGAATGGGTGTGGATGACACACCCGGACTCGGGCTGATCGGCGTAAATGGCGGTGTGCATGTCGATGACGGCCTTCTGGATCGGCGGGACATCGCCCGCCACAATCGCGCCGTCGAGGCGCACCCGCGCGACCCGGTCCGCGGTCAGCCCGTGCAGCGTGGGCGCGGCGGTGAACAGCATCTCGGGCGCGTCCGGAACGCGGATGCTCACGTTGCCGTGGCCGTTGGCCGAGATAGCGCCGCTGGCGACCACGGCGGCGGCCGTTTCGGCGACCTGGTCGGCGAGCTTTCTGTAGCGATCGTCCAGCATGCTGCTCTGAGCCGTTGAGTGCGGCCAGGATAGCACCGCCCCGAGCCCCCGGGCCCCGTTTACAACTTTCGCTGGGCACGCCGATTGCGCCTCCCACCTTCGCGAACTCTTCGCGGAGGTAGTTGCACACATGTGTCTGAATTGCGGTTGTGGCGAGCCAAGCGAGCGGCACAAGCCCGGCGACATCATCCTCGACGACCTCAAACGTGCTGCCCAGAACCACAACATGGAACCTGAGCAGGCCGCCGACAACATCCATTCAGCCGCCAAGAAGCTGAAGGAAGAAGGCACGATCAACTGATCGGACTGCTTTGCCTGAGCGCGGCCGCCGACCCGCGGCCGCTCTCGAACCGGCGGAGCGGGCACTGATGCAGTCTTTGCGACGCCGGCAGCTCAACTGGCTGGCCGGATTTTTGCTGGCCAGCTACGCCGCGGCCGGCCTGGGCAGCCTCTTCACCTTGCCTGCCCTGGAGGGCTGGTATCGCCATCTGCGCAAGCCCGGCTGGACCCCGCCCGACCGCGTCTTCGGTCCCGTCTGGACCGTCCTGTACACGCAAATCGCCCTTTCGGCGTGGCTTGCACGCAGGGCTGCGCGAAACGAGCAAAGCAGCCGCCCAGCCCTGTTCGCATGGTGCGCGCAGCTCGCGCTGAGCCTCGCGTGGAGTGGCGCCTTCTTCGGTCGCCGCAGCCCCGCCGCCGGCCTGTTCGTGATCGGCGCGCTCTGGATCGCAATAGTCGCGACCCTTGCGCTCGCGGCTCGCCTCAGCCGTGCGTCCGCCGCGCTGCTCGTGCCCTACCTGGCATGGACGAGCTTTGCTGCCGCCCTCAACTGGCGGATCTGGCGACTCAACCGCTGAACCCGGCCCTTCCTATGCAAGCTCTTGCGATGCGCATGCGGCCGCGTAGCGCGGCCCGACCGCATTGTCGAGGCGCAAGTCGCACCGCGGCTCGCGTCGCATCACGCAGCTGCACGACAACCTCGACGGGCGTCGGCTCCCGTCAGTGCCGACGTCCTCCATGCCTAGCCGCTCCGCGACCCGTTGGGAGGCCTCGTTTTCGGCTTCGACGAGCGCGAGCACCTCCGCCAAACCACCCTCAAATGCGCGTTGTATCGCGCCCCGCGCGGCCTCCGTTGCGTAGCCGTGACCCCAGTGATTCGGGTGCAGATGCCATGCAACTTCGTGGTCGTCCGAAAGCGTGCCGTCCACCGACAG
>JAFAPL010000735.1 GCA_019247135.1 Chloroflexota bacterium
GCGGGTGGTGATGACCTCGAGCAGCTCACGCCAGGATGCGACAAACGCCGCCGCGCCTTCGAGCTGCAGGCGATTGGCGAGCGCGGCGTAGTCCACCCCCGCCGCGGCGAACTGTGCGAGCACCGATTCGGCGTCGCCACCGTCTGCCCGCATCGGTTCGGCGACATCGCCGTGCTCAGCGAAGTGCAACAGCGCGTCTTCGGGCATGGTGTTGATCGTGAACGGCGCCTGGAGCGCCGAGATATAGAGGACGTCCGACGCGTGTGGGTCCTTCGTGCCGGTGCTCGCCCACAGCAAGCGTTGTGGTCGTACACCAGCGTTTGCGAGCCGCTGAAAGCCGAATCCAGCAGCTCGCGATATGCGCGGTAGGTCTGCTGCGCAATGGCGATTCCGAGGCGATTGGTAAGCTCGGCTCCGACTGCGCTCGCGACGGCGCGGTCCCACCGACTGATGAACACCGAGGCAACGGAGGCAACGGCCGGATCGAGACCGGCGTCCACGCGGCGCTCTACGCCACGCAGGTAGGCGTCGGCGGCGGCCATGTATTGCTCGCGTGAAAACAGCAGCGTGACGTTGACTGGCACTCCAGCGAAGATGGCGTCCGCGATCGCTGGTAGCCCGGCTGGCGTGCCAGGAATCTTGATGAACAGGTTGGGCCGATGGGCCTGGCGATGGAGTGCGACCGCTTCAGCGAGCGTGCTGGCGGCGTCGCTGGCAAGCAGCGGGGAGACTTCGAGTGAGACCCAGCCGTCCACCCCATCTGTCCCGATCATGGACCGGTCGAAAGAGGTCAGCGGCGCGGGTGAGGTCCTCCAGCGCGAGTTGGAAGAACAGCTCCTCGGCCGGGGTGTCATCCGCGGCAGCTTGAATGGCGCCGTCGTAATCGGAGCTTTTCGTGATGGCCTGGTCGAAGATGGTCGGATTGGAAGTGAGTCCCGTAACCGACAGTTCGTCGATGTAGTGCTGCAGCCTGTCGCTCTGCAAGAGGCCGCGGGTGATGTTGTCCAGCCAGATGCTCTGGCCGGAGTCATGCAAACCTTGTGTGGGTCGTGGCACGGCAGATTAGTCTCCAAGTGAGTTGTTCGGGTTGTGCCACCCGCCGTCCGGGGCGATGAGAGCGTCGGACTCGGGCGGGCCCCAGGTGCCTGGGGCGTACTCGTAGAGCGGCGTGGCGTCACCCAGGACCGGATCCACGATCCGCCAGGCAGCTTCGAGATCGTCCTGGCGCGCGAACAGGGTCGGATCGCCACGGAGCGCATCGCCAAGCAGGCGCTGGTACGGAGTCATCTCATCGTGTCCCTGGTGACGTGCGACCAGGTCAACGTCCTCGCCAACCATCGCTTCGCCCGCGACTTTGGCTCGCGCGCAAATCGAAATGAGCACGTCCGGGCTCAGCCGAAAACGAAGGTGGTTGGCGCCGTTCTGGGCGATCGAATCGAACACGGCGTAGGGCGGCGGTTTCAGCTCGACCAGCACCTCTGTGGTGGTCTCCGCCAGGCACTTGCCGGCGCGAATGTAAATTGGGACTCCCGCCCAGCGCCAGGATTCGATCTCCAGCCGGACCGCGGCGAAGGTCTCGACGTTGGAGTCGGGCGCAACCCCGGCCTCGTCGCGATAGCCGCGAAACTGGCCGCGCACGACGTCAGCCGGATGGAGTGGCCGCATCGCTCGCAGAACATTGCCACGAGCGGCGCGGACGGCATCTGGGCCGCCACCGGTTGGCGCATCCATCGTCAGGAGCGCTGCGACCTGGAGCAGGTGGTTCTGGACGACATCGCGAATGGCGCCAGCCTCATCGTAGAATCGGCCACGACCGGCTACTCCGAAGCTCTCCGCCAGAGTGATCTGGATGCTCGCGACGTGCTCGCGGTTCCAGATCGGTTCGAGAAACCTGTTGGCGAACCGAAAATACAGCAGGTTCTGCACCGGCTCTTTGCCAAGGTAATGATCGATGCGGAAAATGTTGGACTCCGGAAAGGCGCGGTGCAGGGTTCCGTTCAGCTCCTGTGCCGAAGGCAGATCGCGGCCAAACGGTTTTTCCAGCACCACCCGCGCGCTGCCCGCGCAATTCGCACCCACCAGGCCTTTGACGACCGACCCGAACAGGCTGGGCGGAATGGCGAGATAGTGCAGCGGACGTTGCGCCGCACCGAGCGCAGCCCGCAGTCGCTGATACGTGGTTGGGTC
>JAFAPL010000739.1 GCA_019247135.1 Chloroflexota bacterium
CACTGTCCTCTCTGGTGATGGACCCGAATGTGTCGATGCACGAAGGCAAGGCCTTCGTCTGCAACGTCGAGAAGGCTTGAGACGAGGCATGCCCGAGTCATTGTTTGGCCTTCCGCCATTAGCTCAGACACAACCGGCTCCAAATACGACGCAACCCGGTCAGCCGGGCAGTACGACCACACAGCCCCAGCAGACCGCCAATCAGTTGCCGGCTCAGCCGCAGGTCGGCAATGCGCCCGTCCCCGGCGCGACGGTGCCAACAACGGGCACGGGCACGCCGTCGGCACCCGTGAGCTTCGCCCGCGGCCAGCCGGTCGGCTTCTTCACCGATACGAGCGTCTGTATCGGCTGCAAAGCCTGCGAGGTGGCCTGCAAAGAATGGAATCAACTGCCCGCCGAGCTCGACCCACAGCATTTCCGAATGTCGGGCAACTCGTACGACAACACCATGCAGCTCTCAGGCACCACGTTCCGCCACGTCAAGTTCATCGAGCAGTTCGATCTGACTGACGCGAACCGGGTTGGCGGTCGGTGGCTGATGATGTCGGACGTCTGCAAGCACTGCGTCCAGGCGGGCTGTCTCGAGGTGTGCCCCACGGGCGCGATCCAGCGCACCGAGTTCGACACCGTCTACATCCAGCAGGACGTCTGCAACGGCTGCCGTTACTGCGTCGCGGGCTGCCCTTTTGGCGTCATCCAGATGAATGAGCAGGGCGTAGCTGGCAAGTGCACGTTCTGCTATGACCGTTTGCAGGCCGGCCTCACGCCCGCGTGCGCTCAGGCCTGCCCCACCGCCAGCATTCAGTTCGGGCCGGTCGATCAATTGCAGCGCCAGGCCGATGTACGTCTGGGGCAGCTGCAGCAAGCCGGCCACTCCGAGGCGCGACTCTACGGGCGCGATGACGCCATGCTCGGTGGCCTGAACTCCTTCTACCTGCTCATGGACCAGCCGAACGTGTACGGCTTGCCCGAGGCGCCACAGCTGCCGAGCACGAACCTGCCTGCCAGCGGCGGCCTCGGCGTCGTGGCCGCGGTTCTGGCGGGCATCGCAGGCATCCTCGCGTTCCGCAAACGCCGCATGGATCCCGGCGAGCCGGCCGCGGTCGGCGCTCCACGCGCTCCTTCACCGGGCGCCCGACAGGGTGCCGCGGAGGCCGATCCAGATGCCGGCTGATTTCAATCCGTCGTTTCAGGTGCCGCACTGGGGTTGGTGGATCGTCCTCTATTTCTTCCTGGGTGGGATCACCGGCGGCATCCTGTTCGCGGCGAGCTGGCTGAACGTGTTCGGGGATGCGGGCGACCGCCCGGCAGCCCGTCTCGGCCATCTCCTGGCTTTGCCGCTGATTCTCGTCAGTGCCGTGTTCCTGATCGTCGACCTGGGGCAGCCGTTGCGCTTCTGGCACATGATCTTCCAGAGCGAACGTTTTCCAGAGCCGATCCTGAAGCCGTATTCGCCGATGTCGCTCGGCTCAGCGATCCTGGCCGTCTTCGGCCTGGTTGCGTTCCTGTTCTTCGCGGACGAACTGCTGTTCCGCGGGCGCATACTCGCCACGAATGCCGTCGGCAAGATCCTGTCTGTCATCGGTGCGCTCGCTGGCCTCGCCCTCGCCGGGTACACGGGTGCCCTGCTCAACGTCAGCAACGTGCCCGTCTGGAACAACAGCCCGTTCATCAGCGCGCTGTTTCTCTTTTCTGGGGTCTCGACGGGCATCGCGCTTCTGCTGCTCGTCGCGCGTCGCGTCCCGCACGCCACCCTGGAGAAGTTGTCCGAGGCGGACAACTACCTGATGATCTTCGAGCTGATCACACTCATTCTGTTCCTGCTCACGCTCGCGGGCGCCATCCGCAGCCGATTCGTGCTCGGCACGCCGACCGCGATTCTCTTTGCCTTCGTGATCGTCGTGGGGCTGCTCGTGCCGTTGGCGCTGCACTTCCGACCGCGTATGGGTGGCGGGGCGCGAGCGACCGCGATCGCCTCGGTGCTCGTACTGATCGGCGGCTTCGTGCTGCGATGGGCCGTCCTTGCCGCGCCGCAAGGTCTCGGTTTGTGAACGTATCGCTGCGGCTCGGGCTCGCGATCCTGCTCATCCTGTCAACAGTCGCCTGCTCGCCCGAAGCCTCGCGCACGCGCAACTCGGGTCCGGGCGCCGATGTGGGCAACCACTCGCCCAACTCACCCGAGCCGTCGAGCGCGCCGACAATCGTCGAGCGCCCGTGAATACGACCGTAAAATCTGGCGATGTCGAGCGAGTCGGCCAGCCTGGAGTCGCTGCTGGACCGGCGACTCTCCTCTTTACGTAACTCGCGACCGGAGCTCGAGCCTGCGCTCGACCTCCAGGAACTTCTGATACGCACAACGCTCGGCGCCGTGCGCCCGCCTCAGGCGGAACCCCTTCTGGTGCCACGCGAACGTGCCGCGAGCTACATCCGATCGGGCGTGCCCCTGCTGCATGATCAGCCCGTCACTCTCGATGTGCACTTCGCGGCCGACCTGTTCAGTCGACTCGTGAACGCTTTGCAGCAGCGCGAACATGCTGAGCTCGGGCCGCGCATTCAGGCGCTGGTGGCGGCCGCGACCGGCGGGCTGCTCGACCCTCAGCGGCTGTTTGCGGAGGCATTCGTCCAGCACGAGGAGCATCTGGTCGAGCTGGCCCTGCAAGCCGACGTCGACGCCGAATTGTTGACAACTCTGGCTCACTGGGCCGTGGCGCCCGTGCTCAGCGCGTACTCCAACCAGATCATGACGATTGTTGACAATCTGAACGACGGCACGCTCAGGGGCGCCGCCTGGCAGCGCGGCTATTGCCCGGTGTGTGGCGCCTGGCCGCTGCTGGGCGAGTTGCGCGGCGTCGAGCTCGCCGAGTTCTTACGCTGTTCCGGCTGCGCGGTTGCCTGGCGGTGGCAGCGCCTCGCCTGCCCGTACTGCGGCAACGACGACTACCGCACACTGCAGACGCTGCAGGTCGAGGGTGAACGACGCTTCCGCATCAACGTGTGCGAACGCTGCGGCGGCTATCTGAAGGTGGGCAATGCATTCGATCCGCTGCCGGCGGCGCTGTTGTCGCTCGACGACATCGTCAGCATGCACCTGGACGTGGTGGCGATCGAACGCGGCTACCAGCGGCCCGGTGGAACCGGTTTTGCCATCGAGCTCGCGGTGCCTGAGGCAGAATGGCTCGAGGAGCTTGCCTGATCGATCGATGTGCCGCATCGGTTGATTGGTTGACCAGTAGATTGATCTGACTGATTTGATGCTCGCCGAGTCGCCCAACACAGCTGAAGAAGAAGCGCTAACGCCGGTCGTTCCGCGCGACTACACCCGCTACGTTGGCGACCAGGCCGAGGCGGTCGACGCGGGTGTCATCGGCGAGATTCGCTTCTCTATTTTCGTCGAGGAGCGTGAGCTGGTGACGCTGATGTGCTCGCCGCACCAGCTGCGACCGCTCGTCGTGGGCTTTCTGTATCTGGAGGGACTGATCGAGACGGTCGACGAGATCGAGCTCCTGCGCGTGTGCCTGGAGGACCGGCTGGCCGAGGTTCGACTGACCAACGGCTTCCCCGACGTGCCCCCGCGCAAGATCCTCACCTCGGGCTGCACGGGCGGCGTCAGCTTCGGCAAGTATCTCGCCGACATCGAACGCTTTCGGATCTCGGATTCCACGCACAGCTTCGCGGCGCCAAGGACCATGTACGAGCTGCTGCGCGCGCTGTACGACCATTCCCATCTCTACAAACAATCAGGCGGCGTTCACACCTCGATCTTTGCCGTACCGGGTTCGAGCATTCCACGGTTGGTTGCCGAAGACATCGGACGGCACAACACGCTCGACAAGCTGCAGGGGATGGCCTTGCTCGATGAGATCGACACGCGTGGCGGCATCGTGCTCGCCTCGGGCCGCATCTCGAGCGAGATGCTCTTCAAGGCGGCGATCATGGGTGTGCCGATCGTCGGCTCGCGCACCAGTCCGACGCATCTGGCGCTTGCCGTGGCCGAACGTCTCAACATCACGGTGTGCGGCTACCTGCGTCAGGGCAGCATGAACGTCTACACACACCCGCAGCGGATTCAGGTCTCGGCACACCCGTGAACTCGCCAGGTGGATACATCTACCTGCTGTATGGCGAGGACAGCTTCGGTCGTGATGAGGCGGTGCAACAGCTCAAAGACCGCATGCGCGCATTGCCGGCAGGTGAACACAACCTCACGGAGCTTGCGGGCGCCGACGCGACCTTGAATGCTCTGCGGCTGAGCGCGGACGCGGTGCCTTTCCTGGCCGCGCGTCGGATGGTGATCGTCCGTGGCCTCCTCAGCAGGCTTGCCGGACGCGGCGGCGCGCGGCGTACCTCGCGTGCCCCGCGCAAGTCCGATGCCGCCGCCCCCGACGAATCTCAGGCCCTGCTCGACTATCTTGCCGACGTTCCCGGTACGACGTCGATCGCGTTCGTCGAAGACGGACGGCTCTCGCCTGAGCCGATGGTCGCGGCGATCGCCCGCGGGCGCGCATTCGTCAAGGAGTTCCCGCCCGTCAGGGACGTTGCTGCCTGGATACGCGCGCGCGCAAAACTCCTCGAGATCGACGTGGACGAGGGCGCGGTGCGTGAGCTCGCGTCGCTGGGCAATACCGACCTGCGGCGGCTCGACAGCGAATTGAAGAAGCTCAGCGCGTTCGCCGCCGATCGCACCATCACCCGCAACGACGTCCGCGAACTGGTCATCGGGCGAGACGTGGCCGTCTGGAGCCTGCTCGACGGCCTGGCCGAACGCCGCACCGACAAGGCCCTGCGCGCTGTGCGCGCTCTGTACGCGCAGGGGGAATCTCCCGAGGCGCTGCTCGGTCGCGACATCGCGCCGCACATGCGGCGGTTGCTCGTCGCCCGCGAGCTGGCCGTCGCCTCGCGCGAAGAGCGCGCCGCGACCGACGTCGCGGCACTGGGTCTGAATCCGGCGACGCTCGCGAAATGGATGGACCAGTCGGAAGCGTTCGAACCTGCTGAGCTCGAACGAGCGCTCGAGATCCTGCTCGACCTTGATCGGCAGATCAAGACGGGCGAAACGACGTCCGAGCCAGCGCTGGAGGTCGCCATCGTTCAGCTGTGCAGCCGCCTCAGCTCGGTCGGCTGACAGCGCGCGTTCCTGAGAGGGCCAATGACCGAGCGGTCGTGGCGCTATACTCCCGCGCAGAATGGCCAATACCAGTTCGGCGCAGAAAGCGATGCGCCAGGCCGAGCGCCGTGCGCTCCGCAATCAGGCGGCCCGCTCGTCGGTCCGCACTTACGCCAAGAAGGCCACGATCGTGGTCGCCGGCGGGGGCGAGGACGCTGCCACAGTCGTGCGTGATGCTGTCCGCGCACTCGACAAGGCCGCGCAGAAGGGCATCATCCATCGAAACGCGGCCGCACGACGGAAGGCACGGCTCATGTCACAGTTGCACAAGCTGACGGTCGCTGCCGCCGCGCCTCGCGAGGAGCGGCCGGCCACGAAGGCGCCGAGCCGCCGTGCGAGTGCGAAAGCGGGAGGCGCGAAGTCGACCACCACGCGCCGCACCACGACGACCCGCAAGCCGAGCACTCGCGCCAAGGCGTAAGCACTTCCGCGACCCGATGCGTAGCACCTCGCGTGCTACACTGTCCGTGAAAACCGACTGACCAGTCGGTCGGTTTGTTTCCGAGAGAAAGCTGAGAAGAGCGGATCCACGGCGGTGCCCGTCGAGCAGCAACGCAGCATCGAGCGTCACGAGCGCATCCTCGACGCTGCCACGCGTGTCTTTTCGACCAAGGGCTACCACGGCACGCTGGTCG
>JAFAPL010000172.1 GCA_019247135.1 Chloroflexota bacterium
TGACGAGCACGGGCTCACCCAGGAGCAGCTGGCGCAGCGCATCGGCAAGAGCCGCGTCGCGGTCACCAACACGCTGCGTCTGTTACACGTGCCCGACGAGGTACGCGAGGCGCTCGCCGACGGGTTGATCACCGAGGGGCATGCACGGGCGATCCTGACAGCCAATGGCGAGACACGGCGGCTCGCGGTGCTGCGACGGGTTGTCGATGATCACCTGAGCGTGCGGGATACGGAGGCGCTGGCCCGCGAGCTCAACGGATCGCAAGACGAATCGGAGATCGAGCGCGACGCGGACGTCGAACGGCTCGAGGAGGCCTTCAGGCAGGCGCTTGGCACACGGGTGAAGTTGGTGCGCGCTCGCGGCGGCGGCGGCCGCCTGGTGGTTCACTTCTATTCGGATGAAGAGCTGCAAGGGATCTACGAAACGATCATTCGCGGGGCGTCCAGCCACCCGACCTGAGCACGCGTACTAGCGTTGCAGCAGGTCAGCTAGAGCCGAGGTCGATCGCCCGGGGACGAGCGGAATGAAGGCGAGCTGCGCGCCGATTTCACGCGCAGCGGCCGCCTCGGGCAAGGTCTCCTCCGAGTAATCCGCGCCTTTGGCGTAGATCGACGGCCGAATCGTACGCAGTAGTGCGTCCGCGGTTGCCTCGCCGAAGACGACCACGAAGTCGACGGGCTCGAGCGCCGCTACGAGCTCGGCGCGTTCGGCTTCAGGAACCAGCGGGCGGCCGGCCTTTCGGGCGCGAACCGATGCGTCGGAGTTAATACCCACGACGAGCACGTCCCCAAGCGCGCGGGCGGCGCGGAGATAGCGAAGGTGGCCGACGTGCAACAGATCGAAGTGGCCATTCGTCAGGACGATGCGAGCGCCACGTTCGCGCCACGATTCCAGGCTCCCGAGGAGCTCCGAGACGCCGACGACACGGCCGGGCACGCATCGAACGGTACAATTCCGCGAATGGCCTTGGACGGGGTGGCGCGCGCGCCACTGAGTGTGTCGGCCGTGCTCCCCGCGTACAACGAGGAGGCGATCATCGAACGCACAGTGCGGCACGTCGCGGGCGTCTTGCGCGATCTGACGCACGACTTCGAAGTGATCGTCACCAACGATGGCTCCCGTGATCGAACGGGCGAGATCCTCCAGGCTCTGCAACACGGCGAGCCTGATCTGCACCTCCGCAGCATCACACATGGGCGCAATCTCGGGTACGGAGCCGCGCTGGCCAGCGGGTTCGACGCGGCTTCCAAGGATCTCGTCTTCTTGACGGATGGCGATAAGCAGTTCGACGTCAGGGAGCTGGCCGAGTTCCTGCCTGCCATGGACGCGCACACCGACCTGGTGGTCGGGTGGCGCCGCAATCGTGCCGATCCGCCGATGCGCAAGCTGAACGCGCTTGGCTGGAAGTGGCTCGTCAATGGCTTGTTCGGCTACACGGCGCGTGACGTGGACTGCGCGTTCAAGCTGTTCCGTCGGCGCGTGTGGGAAAGCGTCACTGTCTACGCACGCGGGGCGACGTTCAGCGCCGAGTTTCTGATCAAGGCTCGTCGACTGGGCTTCCGCGTCACCGAGTTGCCGGTCACGCATTACCCACGTACCGCCGGAAGCCCGACTGGGGCCCGGATGGACGTGATCGTGCGGGCGTTCGTCGAGGTGTTCCGACTCTGGCGCAATCTGGATCGCGAGCTCGCGCAAGATCCGCGCGCGCGGCGTGCCCGGGCAGCCAGCCTGTCGTCGTAGGTCGTGGCCACGGGCGACGATCCGCGCGAGCGCTTTCGCGGGGACTTGCCCTCTGTTCCGCACGAAGAGCGGCCTGTCGGCTACCAGGCCGGGCTGCAGATCGGGGAGCGGCTCCAGGCGCTCGGCGTCATGCTGCTCGGGCTGTTGGGGATGTTCATGGCCTATGCCATGTACACGGGCATGCTGCCCGCGGGCCTACCACCACCCACGCCACCAGCAGGAGTAAACGTACCCGTGTTCAACCCGGTGCTGTGTGTGACACCACTGATGGGCCTCGGCGGCATCGCCCTTGTGTTCGTCGGCGCCAGGCGGTTTATCGATCCTTGATCAGCAACTGGACGTGTTACACTCGCCGGCCCCGGTATGCCGCGTCCCATCTGGAAAGGCGCCATTACTTTCGGCATGATCAGCATCCCCGTGAAACTGTTCGGGGCCACCGAGAGTAAGGATCTCGCCTTCAATACCCTGCACCAGGAGTGCAAGAGCCGCCTCAAGCAAAAGCGCTGGTGCCCCGTGCACGATCGCGAGGTGTTCCAGGACGAGGTGGCGCGTGCCTTCGAGTACACCAAGGACAATTACATCGAGATCACGGATGACGACCTCGAAAAGCTGCCGATCCCCAGCAAGCACACCATCGAACTGACCTCGTTCGTGAAGCAGGCTGAGATCGATCCAGTCTATTTCGAGCGCACCTACTATCTCGAGCCCGACCAGGTCGGCGCCAAACCGTACGCCTTGCTGCTGCGCGCGCTCAGGACGAAGCAGGTATCCGCGGTCGCCAAGGTTGCGCTGCGGAACAAGGAGAGTCTTTGCGTGCTGCGTCCGAGCGACCACGGGGTGTTGATGCTCGAGACGCTGTATTACCCGGACGAGATCAGGACCCAAGATCTGCCAGACGAACCAGAGGTGCTCGTCTCGCAGCCCGAGCTGACGATGGCGCTGAGCCTGGTCGAGATGCTCGAGGAGCCGTTCGATCCCAAGAAGTACCACGACGAGTACCGCTCTGCACTGCTGGAGCTGATCGAAGCCAAGCGGACGGGCGAAGAGCTTGTCGCGCCGCCCGAAGCGCCAATGCCAAAGACGGTCGACCTCATGGCCGCCCTCAAAGCCAGTCTCGAGGCCGCGCGCAAGTCGAAGGGCGAGGCTCCTGCCCCGGCCGAGGAAGCCGAGCCCGAACAGCACGAGGACGTCGCCGTCGCGTTTTAAAGCGGGGCATTCACGTGCAAAGTCGCGCTCCGCTCGTCAAGCGCTGCAAAACCGCTTGAAGATCCCTGTCAGCCGGCGTTGGCGTGCTTGAGCAATACGAGGCCAAACGCGACTTCTCGAAGACGGCGGAGCCGGCGCCGCCCGAAGCGCGGCAACAACGATCAGGACCGCTGACGTTCGTCGTCCAGAAGCACGCCGCACGACGACTGCATTACGACTTCCGCCTGGAGGTCGACGGCGTCCTCAAGTCGTGGCCCATCCCGAACGGCCCGTCCTACACCGCTCACGAGCGGCGGCTTGCGGTCATGACCGAGGACCACCCGCTCGATTACGCGACGTTCGAGGGCATCATCCCGAAGGGCGAATACGGCGGTGGCCAGGTGATCGTGTGGGACGCCGGCATCTACGCGCCCGAACTGCATGGTGAGCCGTGCTTCGTCCGCGACCAGGCAGAAACGTTGGTGCGTAAGGGCATTGCCGAGGGCAAACTGACGGTCTTCTTGCACGGCCGCAAGTTGCGCGGCGCGTGGACGCTGGTCCACACAAAGGACAGGGACTGGTTGTTCCTCAAGAAAGAGGACAGTTACGCGCAGGCTGACTACGACGTCCTTACCGAAGATCGGTCCGTGCTCTCGGGCCTCAGCATCGAAGATTTGAAGGCGGGCCGCCTCCCCGAGCGCAAAGCCAGTTTGCTACTCGACCCCTCGCAGGCGCATGGCGCGCGTGCGGCGGCGATGCCAAAACAGGTATCCCCGATGGTGCCGTCGCTCTCCGAGCGGCCGTTTTCGCATCCGAACTGGCTATTCGAGCTCAAGCTGGACGGATATCGGGTAATCGCCAGCGTTTCTGAGGGCGAGGTACGGCTCGCGTCGAGAAGGGGCCTGGACTGCTCGTCTGAGTACCCGTGGTTGGTGGAGGCGCTGAGGCAGCAGCCCTA
This sequence comes from Chloroflexota bacterium, assembly GCA_019247135.1. Next base: position 3,885 of record JAFAPL010000172.1, read on the forward strand.
CCGCGAGGTGATGTTCGATGGGGAGATCGTCGCGCTGGACGAGAACGGACGGCCGTCATTTCAGCACTTGCAGAACCGCGGGGGCGAGCCGAAGCCGGTGCTGTTGTTTTACGCCTTCGATCTGCTGTATCGCGACGGCTTCGATCTGCGTGGCGTCGCTCTCGACGAGCGGCGCGCATTGCTGGTCAGCAGTTTGATACCCACCGCGCGTATCCGCATTGTGGACGCGTTTCCCGCGGACGGCGAAGCCGTGTATGAGGCGGTGCGTGCCCAGGGGATGGAAGGCATCGTGGCCAAACGCCGCGACAGTCGCTACGAAACGGGACGGCGCAGCGACTCGTGGTTGAAGATCAAGGCGACCGAGAGCGACGAATTCGTCGTTGGTGGCTACACAGCAGGCTCCGGCTCGCGTGCCAGCACGTTCGGCTCGCTGGTGGTGGGCTATTACGCCGAGGGTGACGACCGGCTGACCTACATCGGCCATGCGGGCTCCGGCTTCGACGATCGAACGCTTCAGAGCGTTTTCGAACGACTGCAGGCACTGAAAACGGATACGTCGCCGTTCAGAGGCGAGGTGCCAACGATCGGCCGGTGGACCCGCCCTGGCAAAGCCGAGGGGCCGATCACCTGGGTCCGCCCCGAGCTGATCGCCCAGGTGAAGTACACCGAGCGGACGCAGGACGGCGTTCTCCGCGCGCCCGTGTTTCTCGGCTTGCGGGACGACAAAACTGCTGCTGACGTCACCGTCTCAGAAGTGGTCGCGCCGCCTGTCCATGCTCCATCAGAGCTCCCGGCGAATGGACATGACGGGATCGTGCAACAACTGCTGGAGCACACTGGCGAGAAGCTGACGCTCGACGTGGACGGATTTCCGATCGCGTTCAGCAACCTGAACAAAGTGTTCTGGCCGGCACACGGACCGCAGCGCGCGCTGACGAAGCGGGATCTCGTGGTGTATTTCGCCCGTGTGGCCGAGTGCTTGCTCCCGCATCTGCGGGATCGGCCGCTCACGCTCGTGCGATTCCCGAACGGCATCCACGGCGGGCACTTCTACCAGAAGCATTGGGAGCAGCCGCTGCCGCCCTTCGTCGAGACCGTCTGGCTATGGACCGACCAGAACAAGGGCGACGGCGAATATCTGCTCGCCAACAACTTGCCGACACTCCTGTGGCTGGGCCAGGTCGCGGATATCGAGCTCCACACGTGGTACTCGCGCGTGAACCCCGAGCCAGACGCTCACACGCGGCCGATCACGTTCACGGGATCCAGCGCGGCGATGGAAGACTCCGTTTTGAATTATCCGGACTTCGTGGTGTTCGATCTTGACCCGTATCTGTATTCGGGTAACGAAAAGCGGGGCGAAGAGCCCGAGCTGCATCCGGCTGGATTTCGAGCCACCTGCGAGGTGGCGCTGTGGCTCAAGGAGGCGCTGGACAATCTCGGGCTGTCGTCGTTCGTGAAGACGACCGGGCGGACGGGCCTGCATATCTACGTGCCCATCTCACGCACGCTCGACTATCACGCGACGCACTCGATCAGCGAGACGCTTGCGCGGTACCTGGTCCAGCAGCATCCGCAGCGCGTGACCGCCGAGTGGGCTGTCGACAAACGCACGGGCAAAGTTTTTGCCGACTACAACCAGAACGTGCGCGGCAAGACACTCGCCTCGATCTACTCGCCGCGCGTTCTACCGTGGGCCGCGGTTTCGATGCCGCTTCGCTGGGACGAAGTGGGGAACGTCTTTCCGACTGACTTCACCATCCTGACCGCGCCGGATCGATTGCGCCAGGTAGGCGACCTCTGGGCGGGCATCCTGGAGTCGAAGCACGATCTCGGCGGCCTTCTGACCTAGCTGTGCTCGGTGCGGTGCTTGCGCCCGGCTACGCCGGCTCGGCTGAACAGCCGATCCTGCGAGCGGTTGCGGCGCGCCTGCAGGAACGCGGGATTGTCGCGGCGCGAATTTCGTTCTCGCGGTCGCGGCCGACTGGCGACTATGCGTCGGAACTCGAGGATGTACGGCGTGCGAGAGATGCGCTGCTCGGCAGAGGCTGCGACCGGGTTGCGCTGGTGGGCCGGTCGTTCGGTGGGCGCATGTGCACGCTGCTAGCAGCCGAAGAGACGCCCGCGGCACTCGTGTTGCTGGGGCATCCGATCTCGCCGCCGAATCGGCCGCGGCCACGCGATGAAGCCGCGCTCGGCGCGGTGCGGTGTCCAACGCTGATCGTGCAGGGGAGCCGGGACACGCTTGGGCCGCTGGAGGTGCTGCGACGTATCGCTGCGTCCAATGGGTGCATTGAGGTGTACGTGCTCGACGGGGTGGGGCACCAGTTCGGGCGGCGGCAGACTGAGGCGGTCGGGGTGGCGGCGGAGTGGCTCGCGCAAGCTATCTCTCCGAGGGTTCAAGGGGCAGAGCCCCTTGGGATTCCCCATCAGGACTGAGCGCCGGCGTTAGACGGCGGGGCCGCGGGGGGGCGCGCCGTCGTCGCCGCGCGCTTGCTTCAGGTACTTCTCGACGGCCTCGACCAGCGACTTGCCGCTTGGCAGGCCTGGTGGTGCGTCGGGCGGCGGACGGTCGGGATCGGGCGCCCGGGGCCAGCGCGCGTGGCTCTGCTGGTCGAAGACGTCGTCGTCCTCATCCTCTTCTTCTGCTTCGAGCATCTCCTTCAACTGCTCCGCCAGCTCTGGATGCTCCTCGAGCGCCGCTTCGACGTCGTGCAAGAAGCTGTTGGCGACCTCGCGCAGACGCTCCATCTCGAGCGGTAGCTGCGTCACCTTGCTGGCCGTCTCGAGCAACGCCAGCGCGGCGACCGGATTGCCCGCCTGCAGGTAGGGCGGTGTGGCGACCCAGAGGCTTGCCGCGCTCAGGCCGCTCGCGGCGGCGGCGTGCAGCAACGCGGTGACGAACGCCGTCGGACCTTCGTAGTCTGTGTCCTGCAGCGACAGCTCGGCCAGACGTTCGCCCAGCGCGTTGTCCAGGGTGCGGCGAACGACAGGCGCATTCTTGTGAGTCACGGGGCCGATATACGCTCCGAGCGTCAACATGGATTGGACGCCCGCCGCGCGCGCATAGCTCATGATCGCCGGCGCTAGCTCAGGCCAGCGGAAGTGCGGCTCAGGCCCGAGCAAGATCAGCAGGTCGCGTTCGGCAGCTGGCAGGGCCACCGGATAGAAGGCCACCTTCGGGTATTCAAGCGACCAGTGGCGCCCGTCGGGCGAGCGGGTGGACATCGGCCGCGCAACCGTGAAGTCGTAGCAAGCAGACGGGTCGAGCATGGCTGTTGCAGGCGGAGCGACGTCGCCCAGGAGGTGCCGCAGAGCAATACTCGCGGCGCTGCCGGCGTCACCCCAACCACCGAAGCCGGCGAGAAGCACGGGTCGGCGAAGCCCGGTCGGCGGCTCGCCGAGAACCAGCTGCATCAACAGAGTCTACCCCGTGCTCGCGCGCGCCTGCTGTGTTCCGCTTGTACGCCGCGAGATCAGATTTGCCCAAAAAGCCCGGGCAGGGACGAGAGGGGCACAGCGCCGTGAGCTAGCAGCGCGTCGTGAAATCGGCGCAGATCGAACGCATTGCCGAGCTGGGATTCCTGGTCGCTACGCACGGCTTCGATCGCACGCTGGCCGGCCTTGTAGGCCAGTGCCTGGCCTGGCCACACGATGTAGCGGTCGACCTCATTCGTGGTCTCCCGCTGCGTCAGCCCGACGTTGTCGAAGAAGAAGTCCAGAGCCTGCTGACGCGACCAGCGCATCGCGTGCAGGCCCGTGTCCACGACCAGCCGACAGGCGCGCCAGGCCTGGTAACCGAGCATCCCGAAGCGCGCCCGATCGTCCGGGTACAGTCCCAGCTCGTCCGCGAGGCGCTCGGTATACAGGGCCCAGCCCTCGACGTACGCGTTTGCCAACCAGCCCGCGCTGAGCCGACGGAAGGCCGGCAGGTCAGCCGTCTCCTGAGCCAGGGCGATCTGCAGGTGGTGCCCGGGGACGCCCTCGTGGAACGCGAGCGCGGGGAGCGTATGCCGCGGGCGGGAGGACGGCTCAAACGTGTTCACGTAAAAGACGCCTGGCCGCGACCCATCAGCCGACGGCGGAAAGTAATAAGCCGCCGGCATGTCGCGCTCGCGGTATTCCTCGACAGGCCTGACGATGCACTCGCGCCTGGGCAACTGCGAGACCACCCGCGGCAGAGCGGCATTGGCTTCGGCGAGCAAGCGTTCTGCAGTTTGAAGAACCTCGTCGCGCGAAATCGGCAGATTCGCCGGATCGTGCGTCAGCCGCTCGGTGAACGCTCGGATGGAGGAGCTCGAATCGCCGAGTCGCGCCATGATCGCACGCATCTCCGTATGGATCCGGTCGAGCTCTTCGCGGCCGATCTCGTGGAGTTGCTCGGGGGTCAGGTCGGTGGTCGTGTGCTGACGAGCGAGCAGCGTGTAGATCTCGGGACCGTCTGTCACTGACCAGACGCCGGGCTCCGAGCGCGGCGTGTACGTCCGCAAAAAATCACGCATTCGCTCGTAGGCCGGGTACACCGTCTCGGCAAGAGCGCCCAGCACCTCATCGGCGAGCTCAGCAGAGGCCTCGCGGGTTGGAGCAGCCAGCGGTGATTGATCTGTCGGAGTGGCCAGCAGCGCGTCGAGCTGCGCGAGCACACGTTCCGCCGAGATCGCCGGCGCCGTGCGGCCATCGCGCATGCCGTCGCGCAGGCAGTCCAGGTACTGGTCCATGAACATGCCGAAGGCTCGATAGCGCGCGACGAGCTGTTCGATGTGCTCTGGCGTGTCGGTGGGGTGCCAGTTGAGCAGCTCGGGCAGCCAGACCTGCGGACCGTCCATCTGGTCGACCGCCATCTCGTCGAGACGAAGCCTCAAGCTGCCGAGGCCCGCCTGGATCGAGAGGCGCAGCATCTCCGCGGTGAGGCGGTCCTGCTGGTCGGCTGGCCTTTCCAGCGCATCCAACCGTTCGAGCAGCGCCCGCAGCTCAGCTTCTTCATCCGCTCGCGCGACCGGTCCGATATCAGGCAGTTTGTCGTTGTAGCGGTAGTCGCCGTGGAACGTAGCCAGCGTTGGATTACGGCGGAGGAGGCCCTCCCAGTGGTCGTTCGCGAGTTGGGCCAGTTCGCTTCGCGAGTCGGCCACTTATTCGGCGGCGCGCTGTTGCGTCTCCGTCGGTTGGCCCACCCACATCGTCTGGATGTTGACGAACTCGCGGATACCGAAGACGCCCAACTCGCGACCGTAACCGCTGCGTTTGACGCCACCGAATGGCAGGCGCGGATCCGACGCCACCATGCCATTGATGAAGACGTTGCCGGCTTCGATGCGGCGAGCGAGCTGTTTGCCGCGTTCCGTGTCCCGCGTGAACATCGCCGCCCCGAGACCGTACTCGGTATCGTTCGCCAGGCTCACCGCGTGCTCGGCGTCACGTGCGCGGATGACGGCGGCCACCGGCCCGAACACCTCTTCGCGGAAGGCGGGCATCTGGTCGTTGACCCCGTCGAGCACCGTCGGCGCGTAGTAATAGCCTTTGCCGTCCAACGGGTTGCCGCCGACGACCGCGTGCGCGCCTCGCGAGAGGGACTGCTCCACCTGTTGAACGACGGTCTGGCGCAGGTCGCCTCGTGCCAGCGGACCGACATTCGTCTCGCGCTCGAGCGGGTTGCCGACGTGGAGTGCCTTCACGGCTTTGGCGAACAGGTCTGTGAACTGGTCCGCAACGCGCTCCTCGACGATGAACCGCTTGGCCGCGATGCAGCTCTGGCCGTTGTTCTGGTTGCGCGCGCGGACGGCGGTCTTGGCGGCCGCCTCCAGGTCGGCATCGGCCAGGACGATGAACGGGTCCGAGCCGCCCAGCTCGAGGACCTGCTTCTTCAGGTGCTTGCCGGCCGTGCTGGCGACGTGTTCGCCGACTTCGGAGGAACCGGTGAGCGTCACGGCCGCGATGCGCGGATCCGCGATGATCCTGTCGACCTTCACGCCCGGAACCAGCAGGGTGCGGAAAAGACCTTTCGGCAGGCCGGGCGTCGAAAGAATCTCCTCGAGCGCCGTAGCGCAGGCTGGCACGTTGGACGCGTGCTTGAGCACAGCGCCATTGCCGGCCATCAGCGCCGGAGCCGCGAACCGGATCACCTGCCAGAACGGGAAGTTCCACGGCATGATCGCCAGCACGAGCCCAAGTGGCTCGAAAGCGACGAAGCTCTCGGCGGCGTTGGTCTCGACGTGCTCGTCTCCCAGAAAACGCACCGCGTGCTCGGCGTAGTAATCGCAATTCCAGGCGCACTTCTCGATTTCCGCTTCGGCTTCGACGATCGGCTTGCCCATCTCGCGTGTTGCGAGATCGGCGAAATGGCTCTTCTGAGCGCGCAAGACACGTGCGACAGCCTGCATCGCCGCGGCGCGCTCGCCCAACGACGTTTCGCGCCAGCGACGCTGGGCCTCATGCGCCTGCTGGAGCGCTTCGTCTACCTGGGTATCGGTAAATTCTTCAAACGTCCCGAACACCTCTTCAGTGGCGGGGTTGA
>JAFAPL010000266.1 GCA_019247135.1 Chloroflexota bacterium
GCTGCCAGGTGTCGAAAGCCCGCTGCGCGCGGCGACCCGCGAAACGATGGACTGGGTGGTGGTACGCGAAAACACCGAGGGCGAATACGCCGGCATCGGCGGCCGCAACCTGAGCGCTCGCGGGCCAGGCAAAGGCATCGCTATCCAGGCGGGCCTCTTCACGGAGGAGGGCTGCGAGCGGATCATGCGCTTCGCCTTCGAACTGGCGATGACGCGCAGGCGCAAGAAAGTCACGAGCGTCACCAAGTCCAATGCTCAGCAGTACGGCATGACGCTGTGGGACGAAGTCTTCGCATCCGTTGCCCGCGACTACCCGCAAGTGGAGACCGAACACTGGCTCGTGGATGCGATGGCCGCCCGATTTGTGCTGCGCCCCGAAACGCTCGAGGTCGTCGTGGCTTCGAACCTGTTCGCCGACATCCTCTCCGACCTGGGCTCCGCCCTCGCGGGCTCCATGGGCATCGCCGCCTCGGCCAACCTCAATCCGGAGAAAACATTTCCGAGCATGTTCGAGCCGGTACACGGGTCTGCTCCAGACATCGCCGGCCAGGGCATCGCAAACCCCATCGCCGCGATCTGGAGCGCGTCGCTCATGCTCGATCACCTCGGCCTCCCAGACGAGTCGGCGCGCGTGATGCGTGCAATCGAAGCGACCACCGCCGCGGGCGCGTTGACGCCCGATCTCGGCGGGACGTGCAACACGCGTCAGGTCACCGACGCGGTGATCGCGAACCTCTTCCAGTAGGACGCGGGGAAGGCGCGGTGCGGCGGAAGTGTGCGTGGAGCAACACGCTCACCCACATCCGATACGGGCGCCACGCCTCGGCGCGCTTCAGCATGTCGTCGTAGGAGGGCTCCGCGGGCAGGTCGTAGACGTACTGCACTGCCTGGCGCGTCACATCGTCTCGCGGCACCGCATCCATCATTCCCGCACCTCGCAACACGATCCCCGCGGCAATGAATTCGCCGACTCCACGCAACGCTCGCAGATCCTGCTGAGCCTCCTCCACGTCCATGCTCCGCAGTCGTTCGCGATCCAGACGACCCGCGAGCGCCGCCTCGGCAATTCCTCGCAGGCGCTCCATCTTCTCACCGGCGATTGCTCCGAAACTGTCAAGCTCCAGAAGCACCTCCGGACGGGGAAATGCATGCAACGTCTGGCCGCCAACCGTCAATGCATCGCCGTGTTCGGCCGCGAGGCGTTGACGTAGCGCACGCTGCTGCGCCATCGAGATGCGGTGGCCGATGACGAAAGCCGCGGCCGCCTCATATGGCGAGTGGAAGCACACCGGCCGCAGCATTCCGTACTCCCGCTGCAGCGTGCCGACAGCAGGATCCCGATCGCCGACCGCTGGATAACCTGTGCCGTCGAAGTCGAGGGATAATGCGGCCTGCGCCTGGCGCCAGGCGGTCGATGCGTCTTCGCCAACCACGTCACCGACGATCATGCCGTCGTCACGCTGGGACATCACGACAGCGGCCGAGCTATTCCATGCGCCAGGCGCCGACTCGACGGGCATCGCCATGACGACGCGGTCCGAATCGCCACTCATCGAGGCCCAGCCACCGAAAAAACTCGTCTCCAGTGACAGCGAGAACGGCCCTCGGGGCTGCAGCTCGAAGTGCATGACCGGACCCTGAGGTTACTCGGTCTCAGCTCGTTACGGTTCTGCCGAGTGCATGTTGCGCCGCAGGGTGATCGAAGTGAGGATAAACAGCACCACGCCGATGCCCGCCAGAACCAGCACCTCCCAGGCGGAGTTGGTATCGCCGCGCAGCATGTAATCCTGGAGCAACTGAATGCCGTGGGTGACCGGGAGAGCGTACGCCGCAATCCGCAAGGGCGCGATGAACTGATCGAGTGGCAAGACAAAACCACTGAAAAACACGGACGCCAGCAGCACCAGCATCGACAGCTGCACAGCCTGTCGCTCCGAGTCGACGATCGTGGAGATGAAAAGCCCAAGCCCGAGGGACGCGAAGCTCAACAACACCACCACCGTCGCGACCTGCAGCTGGGTCCCGAGCATCGGAACCTTCAATACTCCGACGACGAGAAACACCGTCAGGGCCGCGATCGCCAGGTTAAAAAACGCATACGCCAGATACTTGCCGACCAGAATCTCGGGCGTGCGTACCGGTGCAACCCGAAAAACATCGATCGCGCCGCTCAGTCGCTCTCGAACCATCGAGAGCGCCGTGAGTGTAACGCCCATATGCTGGAGTACGAGCGCGAGCACCGCGGGTGCGAAAAATGCGATGACATTCGGAGACAGCGGGGCGATGTTGGTCGGGTCCGCCCGTGTTGGCGCCGCGATCACCTCAGGTGGAATCTGCACTGGCGGCTGGGTGCCCGTGGTCTGAATGACGTACTGCTGACCTTGCACCACAGCTTGCTGAATGATCGCCTGGTTGAGCTCCTGAACCTGGCGGTAGGCGACAAAACGCGCGTAATTGTCGCGTACTGGGTCCAGGACGTTGTATTTGATCTGGATGTCGGACTGCTGACCCGAAACAAATTGCTGCTGTACGTTCTGCGGCGCAACCACCACCAGGTCAACCTCCTGGCGTTGCAATCGCGCGGTCGCCGCGTCGGCGTCAGCGGTGATATCGACGATGTTGACGGAGTCTCCGGCTAACTGCTGATAGAACGCCGTATCGCGCGGCAGATTCGAGTCCTGGGGCACCACCAGAATGGTGTTCAGCGGTTTGTACTGGCCGCTGTACCCGACGCCGAACAAACCCATGATGATGAACGGGCCGAAGATCAGGCTGATCAACGCGCCTGGACGGCGGATGACTTCGATGACCTCCTTCGCAATGAAGGAAGTCATGCGCGTCCACGACTTAAGCAGCCCGAGCCACAGGTCCGCGATCAGCCGCATTCCGGCCCTCCTGATTGCTCAGCACGTCGTCGTCGGTCACGAGCGCGGCGAAGACCTCGTCGAACGACGGCCGGTACTCGCTGCTGGATCGCACCTCGACGCCCTGGCTTGTGATCTGTTGCAGAACGCGGGGTGTAGCACTCCCAGCGTCTTCGGCGATGACCAGCAGACGGCGCGGCGCGTTCTGACGGACCTGGCGTACGCCCTCCACGTCCTCCAGCACTGAACCGTCGAACGCTTGCGCAGTCTCGATCTCGATGACCTCGCCACCCAGGGCCTGTCGACGCAGGTCATCCGGCGCGGCCACCGCCACGAGTTTCCCGCGTGAAAGCACCGCGACCGCATCGCAATATTCCGCCTCACCCACGTACTGCGTGGTCACCACCAGTGTCCGACCGTCGTCGCGGAGTCGATGGAATTCTTTCCAGATCGTGTTGCGCAGGACCGGGTCGAGACCGGCGGTCGGCTCGTCCACGAACAACAGCCGCGGATCGTGCACCAGCGCGCACGCGAGCTCCAGCCGACGTTGCATGCCACCCGAGAGCTGACGTGCCCGCCGGTCGCGGGCTTCCCATAGTTCGACCAGCTCGAGGACCTGACGCACCCGGCGGCCCCGCTTGGGCCACAACATGCCAAAGAGGGCCGCGACGAACGACAGATTTTCACGCGCAGTCAGCTCTTCGTACAGCACGAAATGCTGCGGCATGTAGCCGATGCGTTCGCGCGTGCGATGCTTGAATTTGCGCGGCTCTTCGCCCAACACGCGTAGCGTGCCTGCAGTGGGCTCCAGAGTGCCGGTCAGCAGACGGATCAACGTCGTCTTGCCGGACCCGCTCGGGCCAATAACGCCGAGAATGGTGCCATTCGGTACCTGCAGCGTGACGTCGTCCAGCGCCGCCACGTCGCCATAGCTTCGGCTCGCGCCCTGGATTGACACAATGGGCTCTTGATTCACCGCAGAGTCCCTTCTTTGGCACGTTCTATGCCGTTGAGTGCCGAACTTGATCAAACTGGCGCACTATGCGTCGAGGGAGTAGCATCTGAGGTCCGTGGCACGACTGACCGTTCGACTGACTCCGGAGGGCCGCCGTGACTTGGAAGAGGAACTGGCCGGACTCGAGGCGGAGCTCCCTACAGTGTCCTCTCGGCTTGGGGACGCCCGCGCTGGAGGCAACGACCCGGCTGAAAATCTCGACCTGCGCGATGCGATGGACGCGCTCGCGTTACTGGAAGGTCGTATAGGTGAGTTGCGTGCTCTGCTCGCGGCCGCGGAGCCGATCGAAGCGCAGGCAGCGGACGGAGTTGCGCGGCTCGGCGCGAAGGTAAAGATCCGCCACGAAGACGGCGAGGAAGCGCTGTACATGCTCGTTTCGCCGGCCGAAGCCGACCCGCGTCGCGGGCGCATCTCGGAAGAATCGCCGATCGGGCGGGCGCTCGTCGGACGTAAGAAGGACGAAGAAGTCACAGCTGAAACGCCCAGCGGGCCTGAAAGACTCGTGGTCCTGGACGTCGGTTGACGTCTGCGTCTTCGCCCTCGTCACAAGTCGCTTTTCAGCCGAGCGCACGCGCTCGAAACATCGCCGCTTCCGCCACGATGGCCCTCGATGCGCGCGCCAAGGCGCTCAAGGCTGCGGGACAAGCCGTCGTCACGTTCGGCGTCGGCGAGCCCGACTTTCCCACACCTGAGCCCATCAAGGCTGCCGCGAACGACGCCATGGCGGCCAATCAGACGCACTACACGACGGTCAGCGGCGATCCCACTCTGCGCCAACTGATCGCGGATCGCACCGCCGAATCCACGGGCATACAGTTCAAGCCCGCCCAGGTGATCGCGACCACCGGTGCAAAAGAAGCGCTGTTCATCGCGCTGCAGGTCGTATGCAACGAAGGTGACGAGGTCCTGATCCCGGCTCCGTATTGGGTGACCTACTCGGAGCAAGCGCGTCTCGCGGGCGCCACCGTGGTGCCGATCGAGACGCAGCCGCCAACCTGGAAGTTGACTCCCGATCAGGTCCGTCGGCATCTGAGCTCACGCGCGCGCGTTTTGATGCTGTGCACGCCCTCGAACCCGACCGGCTGTGTGTACACCGACGCGGAGCTTGCTGCGCTCGCGGATGTGTTGATCGACTCGGAGATCGCGGTTGTTGTCGACGAGATTTACGCGCGCATTAGCTACGTGCCGAGGGTCGGACGCTGGTTGCGCGCAGCACCCGCGATGGCGGACCGCAGCCTGATTGTCGACGGCGTCTCGAAGGCCTACGCGATGACCGGCTGGCGGCTCGGCTGGTTGGTTGGTCCACCTGCGCTGATGACCGCCGCCTCGGCGGTCCAGAGTCATCTGACCAGTCATCCATCGTCGATCACCCAACACGCCGCGATGTATGCGCTCCAGGGCGACCCGGCGGTCGAGTCGACGATCGACGACATGGTGCGCACATTCCGCGAACGCCGCGACGCGATCGTCGATGGCCTGTCTCGAATTCAGGGACTCGAGTGTGCGCTGCCGGACGGCGCGTTCTACGTGTTTCCAGACGTCCGCGGACTGTTCGGCCGGCCGCTCGGCCCGAACCGGCGGATCGTGCAATCTTCCGAAGAGCTTGCGGCGTATCTACTGGAGGATGCGCTCGTGGTGACGGTCCCCGGCGAAGCATTCGGTACGCCGGGTTTCTTGCGCCTTTCGTACGCATTGGCGATGGCCGAACTCCAGGAGGGGGTCCGTCGCATGCAGCAGGCGCTCAGCAGCTAGATCAGCCGAGCCGTTTATCCAGGTTTTCGCCACACATCGGGCCATCTCAACCGCTGCTCAACCGACCGCCTGCCGCTCGTCTGCACGGCGCCGAGCTAAACTCCAGACGTGGCCAACATCGCAGTAATCGGCACCAATTACGTAGGGCTGGTAACCGCCGCCTGTTTCGCGGAGCTGGGGAATCAGGTCGTAGGTATTGACATTGACCCTGGCAAAGTGGAGCGGCTCGGACGTGGCCAGCTGCCGATTTACGAGCCGGGGTTGGAAGAAGTGGTCGTCCAGAACTTGAAGGCGGGACGTCTGCATTTTTCTCTCGATTATGACCAGGGTCTGCGCGACGCTCAATTCGCGTTCGTGTGCGTCGGAACACCGTCGGGCGTCGAAGGTGAGGCCGATATGAGCCAGGTCAAATCTGCCGCGCATAGCCTCGGTAAACACGCGCCTTGTGAACGCAGTTTGATCGTCGTCAACAAGAGCACAATGCCGATCGGCACCGGCGACTGGATGCTGCCAACTCTCGAGCGTGCCAGCAACGGCTCCGGTGCACGCTTCCGCGTCGTCAGCAACCCCGAGTTCCTCCGCGAAGGTTCAGCCGTCGATGACTTCCGTCACCCCGACCGCGTGGTCCTCGGCGGAACGGATCCCGAGGCGATCGAACGCGTTGCGAGCCTTTACCGTGACTTGCAACCCGAGCCACCGATCATCCGTACCGACATTCGTACGGCCGAAATGATCAAGTACGCTTCGAACGCGTTTCTCGCCACGAAAATCAGCTTCATCAACGAGATCGCCAGTATCTGCGAACGTCTCAGCGCTGACATCAAAGAAGTCTCGCGGGGTATGGGCCTTGATCGACGTATCAGCCCGGAGTTCCTGGATGCAGGCGTTGGTTACGGTGGCTCGTGCTTCCCGAAGGACGTCAAGGCGCTCGCGCACATGGCGAGCATGGCGGGCGCACA
>JAFAPL010000312.1 GCA_019247135.1 Chloroflexota bacterium
AGCTGCTGTTGCCGGAGCTGCTGTTGCCGGAGCTGCTGTTGTCGGAGCTGCTGCAGCCGGAGGTGCTGCTGCCGACGCGGCCGGCGCCGTCTCAGCCGCACGACCCGCCGCTGGCGGTGGCGGAGGTGCCCCGCCCCGCGCGGCCGCCGCACGCGCCTTGTACACCCGCGCGCGGTCCGCCGGCGCCAGAGCCTTCAGCTCTTCGTCGCTGATCGTCAGCGGGTCGAACTCAGCCACGCGCGGTCTGATCTTGACTCTGGCTGTTGTTAGGAAGCCCGTCCGCCGCCTGGCGCCGCGCCACCGACGAAGCCGTTTCGCCCTCGGGCAGCTCGACCGGCGCATTCGTCGCCGCACTCCCGAGCTCGCGATAGCGCCTCTGCCACCTCCGCCAGCGTTCGTGGCCCGCGTCGACTTCCCGTAGCGCGATCTTTTTCTGCAGCTGCATGATCGCGTACAGCAGCGCGTCGGGTCGGGGCGGGCACCCCGCGACGTACACATCCACGGGCAAGAAATTGTCGACGCCCGGCACCGTGCTGTACGAGCCCTGGTACGGGCCGCCGGCCGTGGCGCACACGCCCATCGAGATCACGTACTTCGGCTCGGCCATCTGGTCGTAGATGCGTCGAATCGCGTGCGCCATCTTCACCGTGACCGTGCCCGAGACGATCATGATGTCGGCCTGGCGCGGCGAGGCGCGGTTGACTTCCATCCCGAAGCGCGACAGGTCGAAGCGCGAGTTCTGGATAGCCATGTACTCGATCGCACAGCACGCCAGACCGAAGGTCACTGGCCACAGCGAGTTGCGCCTGGCCCAATCGATCAGCCCCTGGAGCGAGGTGACCATCACCTGACCGCGCAGCTCCTCGGGCATCTTCAGCCGCTGCTCGATGACCTCGTCGGCTGGTCGTGGATCTTTGAAGCGCAGCGCCGACGTATCGACGCTTCCGTCGGCGCCGTTGACGGGAACGATGGCGCTGCTGCCGTTGGTGCCGTTCGGGCCGCCGCTGCCGTTGATGCTCTCAGCCATGCGCTACTGCCATTCGAAGGCGCGTTTGCGCCACGCGTATGCGAATCCGACGAGCACCAAGCCGATGAACAGGGCCATTTCGACGGCGGGCGCGATCGGCAGCTTGTCGTACACGAGTGCCCACGGGAAGAGGTAGATGACCTCGACGTCGAAGATGACGAACATCAGCGCGTACAGGTAGTAGCGAATGGGGAACTGAACGTGTGTGGGACCAATGGTCACCATGCCGCTTTCGTACGGCTCGAGCTTGGTCGGGTTTGGACGGTGTGGAGCCAGGAAGCGCGAGAGAACCAGCGGCACAACTGGGAAGACAACCGCGACCACTAAAAAGAGCCCAACGGGCCCAAACGTGCTCAGCACATATCCTCGCCTGGACGACCCTGCAACTGCCCGGCGGCGGTGCGTCGGCAAGTTGCGGGCAAGCCGTCCACTCGCCGTCAGTATAGCGAGCACCGCGCACCGCCGGCTGCCGCCGCTGTTCTTCTCGCGCGTACCGCGGTTCCGCCGCGAAGCCGCTTGCCGTCGCGGGTGGCCGCTGTGACTCCGAAGTGCCATGCTGCCCCGATGCGTTCGGCGCGGGGTGCGGTTGTGCCGCCCTGTCGCTCGGCTCCTGCTATGGTCCCGCGCGTGTCTCGCGTCCTGCCGTCGGTCCAGGAAAAGCCGCGCTACGTCGCCGCGATGTTCGGGCGCATCGCGACCCGCTACGACTTCATGAACACGCTCATGACCGGCGGCCAGGACGCCCGGTGGCGGCGCATCGTCGCCGACGCAGTCGGTCACGCTGAGCAGGTCCTGGACGTCGGCACAGGCACCGGCAAACTCGCCCGCGCCATCGCCCAACGACATCCGACGGCCAACGTGGTTGGCGTCGATTTCGCCCTGCCCATGCTCCACCATGCTGCTCCGAGTCAGCGGCTCGCGTGTGCCGACGCGACACGCTTGCCCTTCGCAGACGCCACGTTCGACGCAGTGGTGAGTGCGTTTCTCGTCCGCAATCTGGCGAACATACGCAACGGCATTGCCGAGCAGGTGCGCGTGCTCCGCCCCGGCGGCCGTCTCGTCATCCTCGAGACCACGCCCGGCCCGGGCGGCTGGCTCGGCCGCCTCTTTCGGCTGTACTTCCGGGTCCTCGTGCCGCTGCTGGGCGGCCTGATCGCCGGCGACGCCGCGGCCTATACCTATTTACCCGAGTCCACCGCCGCGTTCGAAGAGCCCGAGCAGCTCGCGGCTGCCCTGCGCGCCGCCGGACTCGAAGACGTTCGCGTCAGGCGGCTGTGTTTCGGGACGGTGGCGCTCACAACCAGTATGCTCCAGCCCCGGGAGATGCCTGAAGAATGACATGGAACGTCGCCGTGGCGACATTGCGCGGCGGTGTATGCGCCGCCGCACTCGTGGCAGCGACCGCCGCTGGCGCTGTGGCGCAAGTTCCGTCTGGTTCGGCCGTGGTCGTCGGGATCGTGGCCAATTGTGTCAACGACGTCGAGCAGCCGATCCAGGGTGCTTCAGTGAACGCGACCGGGTCCAGCCTGAACGCCATCACCGATCAGAATGGTCAGTTCGCGCTCGGCCTCGCGCCTGGAACGTACACCATCAACGTCACCAGCACCGCCGGCAACGGCACTCGACCGAATGTGCCCGTCGACGCGGGTGAGCTTCTCGATGTCGGCACGATCGACGTCGGCCAGGCCGCGATCACGGGCTGTGGTCCCGAGGACACGCCGGTCCCAGCAGCGCCGGCCGCCACAGCGGCTCCCACCGAAGCGCCGACGGTCGCGCCAACGGTGGCGCCGACCGCCACCGCGGTCCCGCCCACGGCGGTGCCCACCGCCACGACGGCGCCGAGCACGGATCAGACGTCGCCCGACATGACCTCGCCCAGCGACACCACCTCACCCGACCAGACCCAGCCCAGCGATACCCAGCCAGATACGAGCACCGCACCCAACGCGTGAGATCCCCTCTGGTCTTGCCAGCGCCTGCAAAGTAGTCTGAGCCCGCCTCGCCGAAACGCGCGGCACGGCCAGAAGCAGCTGCGTGTAATTCGGGCGCTACACGGGCGTGAGGGAATCCCGAAAGATGGCGAAGTGTTCCAGCGCCCGCCCGGCGCCGATCGCGACGCAGCTCAGCGGGTCGTCGGCCACGTACGCGGGCACGCCGGTTTCGCGGGCCAGCAAGCGATCCAGGTTGCGCAGCAGCGCGCCGCCGCCCGTCAGAATCATGCCTTTGTCGGCGACGTCCGCCGCAAGCTCCGGGGGTGTGTCTTCGAGCACGCCCTTCACACTCGTGACGATCTGCCCCAGCGCCTCCGAAATCGCCTCGGTCACTTCGCTCGACGTCATGACACGCGTCTTGGGCAGGCCGTCGATGGTGTCGCGACCACGGATCTCGACTTCCAGCTCGCGGTCCAGCGGCAGCGCGCTGCCAATCGCGATCTTGATGTCTTCCGCCGTGCGATCGCCGATGTGCAGGTTGTACTTGCGTCGGACGTACGTGGCGATCATCTCGTCGATCTTGTTGCCGCCGATCCGTAGCGACTTGCTGACAACGATGTCGTTCAGCGAGATCACGGCCGCCTCGGAGGTGCCGCCGCCGATGTCGACGACCATGTTGCCCGACGGACTCGAGATCGGCACGTTCGCACCGATCGCCGCCGCCAGCGGCTCGGCGATCAGGTGCGCTTCTTTGGCTCCCGCCTGGATCGTCGCGTCGAGCACGGCGCGGCTCTCTACGTTGGTCACGCCCGCGGGGATGCACACCATGACGACCGGGCGGAACAGCGAGTACTTGCCGACGACTTTGCCGATGAAGTACCGCAGCATGGCTTCGGTGACCAGGTAGTCGGCGATGACGCCATCGCGCATGGGGCGGCTGACGATGATGCGGCCGGGCGTGCGGCCGAGCATCTGGCGCGCGTGTGAGCCGACGGCGACCACTCGATTGTCGGATGCCGAGTAGGCCACCACGGATGGCTCGTTGAGGACGATGCCGCGACCCTTGACGTAGACGAGCACGTTGGCCGTGCCCAAGTCGATACCGATGTATTTCGAGAACACGTTATCCCTGAAGAAGTAGGCAGCCCAACTCAGACCGAGGACAACGACGAGGCCGACCACGACGAACGTCGTGGAACTGCCGAATTCGACCGTCACCCGGGCCGTGGAGTGTACAGGACCGATTCCGCGCGGGCAGCGCGGACTCGCCCGGCAGACGCCGCACAGGAGCCATCAATCGCCGTCAGTCGTCAGTGTCGTCAGTGGTCAGTCGCCATTCATCAGTCGTCAGTCGCGTCATGCGTCGTCCGTCGTCAGTCCTCAATCGAAAGCATCGCACGGTAGCCCGCACCCTTCAGTCCTC
>JAFAPL010000335.1 GCA_019247135.1 Chloroflexota bacterium
GTCTGGCAGCCCGGGTCAGTGATTCGGGCTAGAATGCGGCCGCTTCTTGGGCGCATTGATCAACGGATCGCGACTTCTTCTATTGGGCCTCGGGCTGGTGGCGGTGCTCGTACCAGGAGGCCCAGGCCAGGTGCTTGGTGGAGCGCCGCTCGGCGCGGCGGGCATTGTGGGCGTGGCGCTCGTGGTGTACGCGGCAGTGGCGCTACCTGTGCCGCGCTGGCGGGGGCTGATTGGGCTCGGGTTCGCGGCAGTGATTGCGCTGAAGGTGGCGCTGGCAATGACGGCGCCGCAAACGGGACTCACCGCGCAGTACTGGGCGAGCTCAACGGCGGAGGGTCCGGCAGAGCGGCCGACGCAGATTCAGCAACAGCTCGCGCTCCGCGGCGAACAGTTCGGCGTGTATTTCTTCAACGACGCGGCCCGCTTCAACTTCGGGCCTGACGTCCAGCCCGCGCGGGACCAGCTGCCCTTTCACGCCCGCTTCGACGGCTGGCTGGTCGTCCCATCGGACGGCGCGCGCGACTTCGCACTGACGAGCGTCGGCGAAGCACACGTTGTGCTGGACGGTACGCAGGTTGTTGCGACGCAACCTGCCGAGGGCCAACAGTCCGCCCAGGCAAGCACCAGCCTGACCGCGGGCTTGCACGAAATTCAGGTTGATTACAACCGGCCTGTGGCGCGCGTGCCGCGCCTGGAGCTGAGCTGGCAGACGCAGCCGGGCGGCAGCCACGAGACACTGGGACCGCAAGTGCTGCGACGCGCGCCGGATGCTCGCAGCGATCTGCCGTGGCGCGTGGCTGGCGGGATCGCGGACCTCGTTTTGACCGGACTGATTCTCAGCTGGCTCACTCTGGGTGCCTACGCCGCCGTGAACAGCGGAACACACGGGCGCATCAGGGCGCTGCTCGCTGCCGTGCCGCTGCTGTTCATGGCACAGGGGCTACTCGTGTTTGCGCCGATGGCCGGCAGCGCAACCATTCTGTCGGGCCTGGACGATTGGCTCGTATACGAAAGCTCCGCGCGCGACATCCTGCTCAACGGCCCGCTCATGACCGGCGGCCAGGATCACGCGGCCGCCTACTATGGCCAGCCGCTCTACCCATACGTGCTGACGCTCGCCCACCTCGTCACGGGCGAGAGCTTGTTCGGACCGCTCGTCCTGCAGTTCGCGGCGCTCGGACTGGTGGTGGTCGGAACGTACGCGCTTGGCGTGCGCGCGTTCGGTACGCGCATGGCGGGATTCGCCGCTCTGGCCATGTTCTGGGCGTTGATCGTGCTGGAAGCCGAGCACTTCAAAGTGGCGCGCCAGCTGTTCAACGAGAACCTGTACATGCCGCTCGTCATGGCCAGCCTGATTGCGGTGGTCGGAGTGGCGCGGCTTGCTCGGCCGATCGCATGGTGGCAAGCCCTGTTGCTTGGACTGCTGCTGGGCGTGACGGCCATCAGTCGATCGCAGTTCTTGCTGTTTGTCCCGTTTGGCCTGGTCATTCTGATTCTGGCGTGGCGGCCGGCTGGCACGGCGCCGGCGTTGGCCACCGTGGCGCTTGTGATGGTGGGCGTGGTGGCCGCCATAGCGCCGGTGACCGCTCGCAACTGGGCAGTCTCGGGCCAGCTCGTGCCGATCAGCGCCAGCGGTGGGGCTAGCCTCCTGGAGTTCCATCGGCCGCCGGCGGGCCTGATCGACCAGGCTGCGCTTCAGAACGATGCCCTCTTCAACGCACTTCATCTGGATACCCAGACGCGGACGGTGCTCGCGTTTGTTCGCCAGGATCCTCGCGGCTACGTGGCAACGTTGGTGCCGCTGGGGGCGCACAGCCTTGGACTACAGGGGCGGAACGATCCGGGCATCTACTGGCCCTTTTTCCTGACTGTCCTGCTGTACGTCGGGAGCTTCGGGCTGAAGGCGACGCGCAGGCTGCACGTATGGCCGATCCACGCGTTCGTTCTCACGCACCTGGTCGTGCTGATGCTCTTCGAGGCGGATACCTACGGCTATCGCCTGGTGGTGCCGATGTACGCACCGATGGCCGTGGTTGCGGCCCAGGTGCCGCTCGCGGTGCTCCGGCGGCTGCAAGTACCGCCAGGTCGGCGCGCGTTGGCACCCGCTGCCGCCGGCCTGGTCGTTGCGGTCGCCGCGACGATGCAGGCGGCGTCCGTTGCGGGCGGTTGGAGCGAACGCGAGACGGCGTTCCATGGCCTGGGCGGAATGGCCGCACATGCAGCGGCGACGGCCGATCGGAACAGGACCGATCTGATCTATGTCGCATCGGTCGATGGAACGCCCCGCCGTTATGGCGCCGGCAACCTGCCCGGCCTGCGCTATCCATGGTTCAAGTGGTTCGACCCATCCCGCTCGCTACCGCTGCCGGCACCGGCTGACCGGGCGGTGTATGCGCTCGGCGAGCTCGACGGTCATGCTCTCGACAATCTGCTGGTCGGCTGCCTTGGCGCGCCAGACTCCGCCG
>JAFAPL010000343.1 GCA_019247135.1 Chloroflexota bacterium
CGCACCTGCTGGCCGAGTTCTCGCGCGATCCGCGCGGACACACCTTCGATGTGTTCGCGCCAGAAGCGCCGTCAACCAACGGCAAGCTGCGCTATCACGCCACTGGCGCATGGACCGCGCGCCCGCCCACGCGCATCCTCTGGGAGCAGACGCAGCTGCCCCGCAGATTGTCGGCGCTCAAGCCGGACCTGTTGCACGGCATGGCGTACGCGCTGCCTGCCGCGTGGTCCGGGCCGAGCGTGGTCACTGTCTACGATTTGAGCTTCTTCAAGTTTCCGAACGCGTTCAAGCCTGGCAACAGGATCTATTTGACGGCCGCGACGCGCGCGGCGGCGAAGCGCGCCAGACGCGTACTGACGATTTCCGCACATACGAAGCGTGATATTGTCCGCCTGCTCGGTGTACCCGAGCACCGCGTCGAGGTGACCTATCCGGCCGCCGAGGAGCGGTATGCGGTCCTCCCGGCCGAGCAGATCGAGGCGTTCCGTCGTGCCCGTGACTTACCCGAGACGTTCATCCTGAGCGTCGGCACCCTCGAACCGCGCAAGAATGTACGCGGGCTGCTCGAAGCCTACGCTCTGTTGCGACGTCCGCGTGCGCCACTCTATGTCGTGGGGGGTACGGGGTGGCGGTTCAGTCCCATCTTCGACACAGTCGAACAACTCGAACTGACACATGACGTGCACTTCGTCGGTTTCGTCGCGGACGATGAATTACCCCTCTGGTACAATGCCGCCCGGCTGTTCGTCTTTCCTACCCTGTACGAAGGCTTCGGCCTGCCCGTCCTCGAGGCGATGGGGTGCGGCACCCCGGTGATCGCATCTGACGTGGCTTCGCTCCCTGAGGTCAGCGGCAAAGCAGCCATCCTGGTGTCGCCCAACGACGCCATGCAGCTGGCGCGGGAAATGCAGCGACTTCTCGACGATCCCCAGCTTCGGACAGAACACCGCGCCGCGGGTCGCATTCAGGCGACACGCTTCAGCTGGCGAGCGACGGCTGACAGCACGGCGGCGGCGTACGGGCGGGCGATGGCCGGAGCATGAACCTGCCTATGAGCGTTGCGCCAGCACGCGAAGGACTTGCCGTGGTGACCCGCGCCACGGCGCCGCGCCATGCGTTCGAACGGGTGGGTCTCGTCGGGATCGATATTGCCGCGGTGAACCTGGCCTTTTACCTCGCCTGGTTCGCCCGATACCGCCTGGGCCTCGTGCGAGATCTCGATCCGGGCAACTACGTCGAGCACGAAGTGTATCTGCCGTTGCAGATCAGCCTGGCTCTGTTCTTCGCTCTGGCGCTGGCGGTGCGCGGGTTGTATCGACTCCCGCGCGCGGCGAGTGCGCTGGACGACATGTCCACGATCTTCACCGCGTCCGGGCTGTCCATCATGGCTTTGTTCGCCGGGTCGACCTTCGTCCGCTACCCGGCCGAGTCGCGCCTCACCTTGATCTTCGCGTGGTTGCTGATGACCGTGCTCGTGGTCCTCGGCCGGGCGTCGTATCTGTGGCTCCTCGGAGTGCTCCACCAGCACGGGGTTGGGGTCGTGCGCACGCTAGTGGTGGGCGACAACACGGTCGGGCGGATGATCATGCAGGCGCTGGCCGCACGACCGCACCTGGGCTACGAGGTCGCGGGTTTCCTGGCCAGCGATGGTCTGCGGGATTTCGGACGTTTCCGTCGGCTTGGGACGCCCGACGAGCTCGAACGGGTCATTCGTCAGGAGCTGATCGCCCACGTCGTGATCGCGCTGCCGAGCACGTCACACGAAGCCATCATGCGCATCGTCGACCATTGTCGGCGCGATGGCGTGCAGTTTCGGTTAGTGCCAGATATGTATGAGATGAGCCTCGGTCGTCTCGATATCGACACCGTCAGTGGCATCCCTCTGATCGGGCTGAAAGAACATGCCATTCTTGGCTTCAACTTCTTCATCAAACGCGTTCTGGACGTCGCCTTCTCACTGTTCCTGCTCGTAGTCCTCTCGTGGCTGTTCCTGGTGCTCGCCGTGTTGATCTGGGTCGAGGATCGCCGTTCCTCGCCGTTCTTCGGCCAGACACGTGTCGGCCGTGGTGGGCAGCAGTTCACGCTCCGAAAATTCCGGTCGATGCTGCCGGACGCGGAAGCCAGGCTCGACGAGGTGCTCGCTCAGAATGAGGCGGAGGGCCCGATCTTCAAGATCCGCGACGATCCGCGGCGAACACGCATGGGCACGTTCATCCGACGCTGGAGCCTCGATGAGTTGCCGCAGCTCTGGAACGTGTTGAAGGGCGAGATGAGTCTCGTGGGACCACGCCCGGCGACCCCGCGCGAGGTAGCGCTGTACGAGGGCTGGCAGATGCAGCGGCTGGAGACGCTGCCAGGCATCACCGGCCTGTGGCAGGTCAGCGGCCGCAGCGAGCTGGGTTTCTCTGAGCAGGTCCTGATGGACGTCATGTACATCGAGAACTGGTCGCTTGGGCTCGACCTGCGCATCCTGCTACGAACCGTGCCCGCGGTGATCTCCGGTAAAGGCGCGTTTTAGCCAGCAAGGCAACCTGCATGGCAGTGCTCGGCATCCGCCCTCGCGAGGACACAACGTGGACCAACGGGTCAGGCGCGAGCGCGCGACCGCGCGTCGCACTCGTGCACGATTACCTGAACCAGTACGGCGGGGCCGAGCGTGTACTCGAGGAGCTACACGCGCTTTTCCCAAGCGCTCCCGTGTACACGTCCATGTACTGGCCGGAGAAGATGTCGGCCACCATCCGTAGCCTCGACGTGCGCACGTCGTTCCTGCAGCGGCTCCCGCTCGTCACCCGCAACCACCAGCCGTTCCTGCTGCTGTACCCACTCGCCTTCGAAAGCTTCGACCTCAGCGAATACGACATCGTGATCTCGAACAGCTCCGCGTTTTGCAAAGGGGTCGTGACGCCGCCTGGCACGCTGCACCTCTGCTATTGCCTGACCCCGATGCGCTGGGTATGGAACTACCACGCTTACGTCGAGCGTGAGCGACTCGGCACCGCCGCGCGCATGGTGCTGCCTGCCGCGATCTCACACCTTCGCGCCTGGGATGTCGCCACCTCGCAGAATGTCGACCGCTTTCTGGCGATTTCCACGACCGTTGCAGCCCGCGTGCGGAAGTACTACCGGCGGGAGGCACGCGTCATCTATCCGCCCGTCAACTGCGACGCGTTCACGGTGCAGCCAGCCCGAGTCGACGATTACTACCTGGTCGTCTCGCGCCTGATCCCGTACAAGCGCATCGACCTGGCCGTAGACGCGTTCACGCGGCTCGGTATTCGACTGAAGATCGTGGCCTCGGGCGGCCGCGATCACGGCGCGTTGAAGGCGCGGGCGGGTCGAAACGTCGAATTCGTCGGGCGCGTCTCTGATGATGAGCTCAAAGAGCTGTACGCGCATTGTCGCGGCTTCGTCTTTCCTGGCGAGGAGGACTTTGGGATCGCACCGCTCGAAGCCAACGCGAGCGGGCGACCCGTGATTGCGTACGCTGGAGGCGGCGCGCTGGACACGGTCGTGGACGGGCACACCGGTGTGCTTTTCCCGGAGCAACGCGTCGAGTATTTGATGGACGCGGTTCGCCGGGCCGAGGACACCGACTGGCAGGCCGACGAGCTGCGCGCGCACGCGCGGCGCTTCGACCGGCAGGTCTTCCGCCACCAGTTCCAGCAGTTCGTCAGCGAGTCACAGACAGCGCACGCCACCGGCACGCGTTTTTCCTAGCGCGTGAGCATCGCGGTCCGCCCCGCTCCGTCTGAGTCTGCCGCTGTCCTGCCACAGCGCACGAGCGATAGCACGCATGACCATGCCGAGCGGTTCTTCCGTATTGGATTGGCCGTGCTCGTCGGGGCGACTCTGGTCACGCGGGTCCCGTTCATGACCCGGACGCTGTACGCGTTCGACTCGGCGAACTACGCGCTCGCGGTGCGCGACTTCTACAACGTCGCGTTCCATCAACCACACCCACCCGGATACCCGCTCTACGTGTTCTTCGCACGTCTGATCAATGTTGTTGTCCAGGATGCGAATCGAGCGCTGGTGCTCGAAGGGGTGCTGTGGAGCGCGATTGGGGTCGCGTTCGCGATGCTGCTGGGGCGCGCCATGTTCGGCCGCGCCCTCGGACTGCTCGCGGGCGTGCTCCTGACCTTCACCGTGGGCTTCTGGGGTTATGGCGAAGTGGCGTATCCGTACGTTGCTCTCGCAGGTGAATCGGCGCTCCTGGCTTTCCTTGCGCACTCGATCATCAGCGGGCGCCGCCGACTCGCTCTCGTCCTGGGTGTGGCATGGGCCATCTGCGCGGGTGTCCGCTGGGACGCGGCCGTCTTTTGTGTGCCCCTGTGTCTCTGGGCCCTGTGGTGCGTTGGCTGGCGCCTGCGTATTGGCGCGGTCGGGCTGGCCGCACTGGTCGTGACTGCCTGGGCCGTCCCGATGATCACCCTGAGCGGCGGCTGGGAGGCCTACCGCCAGGCGCTGAATGACTACCTGAAGGTCTGGTCGCCGCAGTCGGCATACGTGGTCGGTGACTTCGCGTCTGGCGGAGACCTGCAAGCTACGTACAACCTGAATTTTCTCGTCAACTACCTGCGGCAGATGCTCGGCATCGGGCTGATTCTGGTGCTGTATCTGATTGGCCGACGCTTCGGGCCTTTTGCGCTTGCCTCTGACTATCGCGGGCGCTTTCTGGCGTTGTGGGTGGTCCCGCCGCTGGTGGTCTACGTATTCGCGCACCTCGGCGAGCCGGGGTACGTGCTTTCACTCGCGCCCGCTGCGGCGGTCCTCGTCGCGCTGGCGATCGTGGAGCTCCAGGCCGAGTTCGCCATGCTGACGGCCGTGTTGCGCGCGCGTCTCTGGCGCTTGCCAGCGCCGCGATTGGTGGCTTCGGCCGCGGCGGCCGTGCTGGTCATCGGGATCGTTGGCTGGAACATCCAGGCGTTCGCGCGGGGTGTCGGGCCCGGGCGCTTGCCTGATCTG
>JAFAPL010000587.1 GCA_019247135.1 Chloroflexota bacterium
AGGTAGACCTCCAGCGTCGAGCGGATCTTCGATCGGCCGCGGTGCAACAGCACACGTTGGTTACCTTCCGTCAGGTTGAGCAACTGACAGACTTCGTTGCTGGGCACACCTTCTACATCCCGCAAGCGCACCACTTCCGCCTGAGCAGGCGGCAGTTTCTCGAGCGCGCTGCGCACAACAGCATCCAGTTCGCCGGCTAGCAGGCGCTCCTCTGGCATCTCGTCGGCGGACGGCTTTGCCAGGGGCATCCAGTGGCCAGAGTATCGATCGTCGGCTGGCCGGAACCTCGACGGATCCACGGCGTAGTCCTGCGATTCCGTCTCTTCCTGCACGAACGTGGACATGGGAATGGTCCGCGCATCGCGGAGGGCTTTGGTCCGCGCACGGTTCACCAGGATATGAAACAGCCAGGTCTTGAACGACGCGCGACCCTCGAAGTTTGGCAGCCCATGCAACACGCCAATCCACGTGTCCTGAACAACGTCGTCGACTGCGCTCGCATCGACGTACATGCGCGCCAATCGAAGCAGCGATGCGTGATAGCGCTCGACCAGGGAGACAAACGCGGTTTCGTCCCCATCACGTAGCGCGGCGAGGAGGGCGGGGTCCTCGTGAGTCACGGTCGCCGGGTGCGCTTGGCGCATCCGCCATACTCCCCGGTTCGCATGCTCAAAGCGCTCATTGCTGTCCGCTGACTCAGCGGGCTACGCCGAACGCGATCGCGTCGAGCTTCGGGTCACCCTGCGCACGCATGCGGTCTCGAACGGCGCGGAGCAGATTCGATAATGCCGTCCCGC
Organism: Chloroflexota bacterium; assembly: GCA_019247135.1. Next base: position 798 of record JAFAPL010000587.1, read on the forward strand.
TCCACAGCCACCCGTTCAGTTCCTGGAATGACGCGCCAGGTCTTTGCTGCATTCGGGCTTCCAGGTAGAACGCCTTGAGATCATCCGCGGACCATCGGACGAACTGGGGCAGGGGAACATCCCTGTTCCACTCGGGCGAATCGATCTCTCGCCCTTCGGCGTACGCCGCCAGCAGGCGAACGAGACCGCGGAAGCGTCGCTGATCGACGCGCGTGACGCCCACCGCGGTGCGTCCGCCGTGCGCGTCCACCCACTGCTCGTAGTATGGCCGGAGGGTCGTGAGTTCGAAGGCTACGTCCGTCGGAATGTCTGGAGTTGCGACGCTGCTCGCCTGCGCGAGATTGATGTCTTCGTCGGAGTAGATATCCTCCGGATAATCCTCCAGGACGGGTCCCGTTTCGCGATCGAGCAACTCAAACGCCGCTCGCATGACACGTGCTTGTAAGTCCGGATCATTGGCTTCGCCCAGCGGATGACCGAATGGAAATGGCACGAACAGCGCGCGCGGCGGTTTCACTTTCTCGGTGTGTTCACGCACAAGACTGATGGAGGTCGTCGCAAGACCGTGCTCTTCGAAAACGCGTGCGAGCACACCCACGGTGTGCGTGCACAGCGGTCAAGTGCCCGTGAGAAAAACGATGTCCACGCCTTCGTCTCGGAGGCGCCTCGCGACTTCAGGTCCCGTCTCCTGCAGCAGCCGATCGTAAGGCGGACGCTGGGCACCCATGAACGAGAAGTACGTCTGACTCAGACTGCCGATTTCGCCACGCCCCTCCAGCTCGCGTACACGGTCAATCGGGAACACTACGTTGATATCGCGCTGGAATGCCGTCCGGTCGAAACCGATACTGGCATGGCTCTGGACGATGTCAGAGGGCGGCGTGTTGGCGGGAATCGCGCGAAAGGATTGATCTGCGCCGGTAAAAGGCGTGTCTCCGCGCAGGTGGATGCCGGCCGTGGTCACGAGGGCGAGGCGCGATTGGCTCAGCGGCCGGCGCGGTCGGGTAAATGGCGCCGAGTCATTGAACAAGCAGGGATGCGCCAGCGAGCTCTTGCGCTGGAGCTCAGAGAGCCGATCGAGTCTGGGCATCGCGTCGTGGCCCTGAGGCTAACACCCTGCCCATGATCTCGGGCTGCCGGCGAACCATGCGCGCATCTTCGGCAATCTCTCGCTGCAGGAAATAGTTCAGTGCCGTGCGAATGGCGGCGATAGCGGCGAGACGGCCAATCTCGTCCCAACTGGGCTCCACGGCGGTGCGCAGGATGTCGGCGCCCAGCAGGAA
>JAFAPL010000350.1 GCA_019247135.1 Chloroflexota bacterium
CACTGCCGGTGAGGAGATCAGGACAGCGCCTGTTTTGGCCGTCCAGTCGAGCTGAAGACGCGAAACGCTGAATGGGCTGAGCACGTGCTCGAACGGATTCGTGCCGCTGTGGCGCGCGTCATACCGGAACTGGGGCCAGTTCGCGCGGAGCGGCGACGCCGCCTGGACGAGGCTCGCCGGGAGGCTCGCGGGGAAGACGAACAGCAGGCAGATCAGCCACGCGCTGCCCCGGCGCAGCAGCCGTCGTTTGCTACTTCCCCCGCGAGCGACGCTGCCAGTTGGCCAGCGCTGTAATCGGAGCATCACATTCAACATCGGAACCACCTCCCGACATAGTGCTCCAACCCCCCATACGCGCTGACACGCAAGGTAGCAGGCGCATCTGAACGAGAGATGCGCCTGCTGCCGACGGTTACCTCACTGAGCGTTCAGGCCGAGATCCCTCCGTAGCGCTCTGGATGAGCCGCCTTGAAGTCGTCGCCGACAAAGTCATCGATCTCCTCTTCGCCGGGATCCGGTGCACCCATGCCGGTCACATGCTGGCGAAACGCCTGGTAGTCGGTTGGGTCCTCGCCGTTTTGCGAGCGGATCTGACGCCACTCATCGTACTGCTGCCGAATACTGGGATTCTCCGCTGAAAGATCTTGAAAGCTTGGCACTCAGTTTTCCCCTTCGTTGACATGCTCCCGCCCGCTCGGCGAATCGACCCGCAATTGTTCGCGCTGAAGTTCCACGTTCACCGGCTCCAGCGTGGACGTGTGGCGTTTTCCGACCTCCACCCGTTCGAACACCACCGCACGCTTCTGGACAATGATGTCCTCCTCGAGCAGGTCCAGCTGAATGACCTGTCCGGGCTCGAGATCGCAAACCTGGAATGGTTCGGGCGCCGCAGCCTCGGCGCCCGAATATTGTTGGTCATCGCCCAGGTCGGCACGCTCGACGACGAGCTCCTCGCGCTGCACAGGAATCTCGAATCTACGCAGCTCGGTGATCACTCGGCGTCGAATACGTACCCGGCCGACTTCGCGGGAATACGGCCGTTGCTGGACTTCCTCCTCGCGCAATTCGAGCCGCGCGCCCGCGCCGGCACTCGAGGGCACGTCGGCCCTCGACTGACGAGCTTCCTCCATGGTGGCACCGACCCTTATGCAGGCTCTTCCCAGGCGTCCTGTACCGTGCCGCGTGCACGATCCCACGGGGTTTCGGGATGCGTCCGCTCCCAATCGGAACGGAGGCGCGGCTCGATCGCGCTCCACTGCTGGCCGCGGTACTCCGGCCGGTTCCGCATCTCGTAGGCGTAGCGGTAGCTCGGCTCGACTGACTGCCAGTCTCCGGAGCCTGTGCCCGCTCGAGATTGCCAGCGTTGTCGGTAGCGAGACTCGACGGTGCTCCAGCCGGCACCCGCGACGCCTGCGTTGCCTTCCTGCTCGATGCGGGCTTCCTCGCGACGCACTGTTGCGGACACCTGCTGCGTGTCGGTCACTTGCTTCTTGTCGACCCCGACCTCCTCGTAGACCACCGGCCGTTTCTCGACTTCGGCGCGCTCTTCTCGCACCGGAATCTCGATGGTGCGCCCGGCTTCGCTCTCGATCGGACGGTCGGCAGGCTCGCGATCGACGGCGCGCCGTTCGACGTACACCTCCTCGCGCGTAACAGGCACGTTCAGCGTGCGTTCCTCGGAGACGATCTCCTTACCGAGGGTGACTTCGCCAGTTTCGACTTGCTGCTTCTGGGCCTGTAGCTGCTCTTCGCGCAATTCGAGCCTCTGCTGTCCAGAGGCGGGCCGACTCGTGTCAGCCGTCCGAGTTGCTGTACCCGCCTCGCGGCCACCTTCGACGCGTCCGGCGGTCCGCGGCTGGTCGCGAGTCTCGATGTCGTACGCGCCCTGCTGGCGCATAATGCGCTGCGCCTCGTCGTAGCGCTGCGGCGCGCGAACAGTTACCAGAGACCGGCCCTGGCGGACCTCACCTTCGTAGTACTCGGCATGCTCCTGCGGGACGCCCATGCCGACCAGTGCGCCGGCGACCGCGCCCACTCCCGCGCCCACCGCGGCTCCGCCCAATGCCGTGGCAAATGCTCCCGCGGCGATGAACGGACCGACGCCCGGAATGGCGAGTGCGCCGATACCGATGAGCCAGCCGCCGAGACCACCGAGCAGGCCACCCACCACGGCACCCGTGGCGGCTCCACCGCCAGCGTGAGTGCCGGTATCTTCGGCGACGGCACGTGCGTCCTCTTTTTCTGGAGTCAGCACACTGATGTCGTCGCCCCGGAAGCCCGCCTCTTTGAGCGCGTCGATTGCCCGCCGCGCCGCGGATGGATCTTCGAAAACGCCAACGACGGTCGAACGATTGGATGTTGTTGAACTTGTCGTGGTCATAAGACCTCCTCCTGGTCTACTGGTGTGAATGGTGACGCAAATTCGTGTTAGCTCTGGCGCGTTGGTTGGCCGGCCTGCTGTTGACGGCTGAGCAGGAACACCGCGCCAAATAATCCGAGCACGCCAACCAGCCGTCCGGCAATGCCTGGCGAAGCGGTCCTTTCAGGCGACGCGCTCGGACTTGCCGCCGCCTGTGCGGGTTCGGGTGCAGCTCGACTGGCTCCGCCGAATGGACTTCGCGAACGGGGTTCCGGCTGTTGCTCCTGGCCACCCGGCTCGGCCGTACCCGTGGCGACTGCCTGCACGCCGCCGCCCGCCGGCTCCATCGCCACTTGCCCCTTTTCTGCTTTGGCTTTCGTCTCGGCCAGTGCTGTCGCGCGGCCAGGTTCCTCGAGGAACGCGTTCAGTTCCGCTCCGAGCACCAGCACGATCCCGAGCAGGTACACCCAGAACATCAGCAACAGGAACACCCCGAACGCGGCATACGTCTGGAATCCTCTGCCGAAGATCGCCAGGTACAGCGGAAAGACCTGCAGGATCACGAAGAACAGGACGGTGGCGAGCAGAGCGCCCGGCAGTGCCTGACGCCAGCTCTGAGGTTTGTTGGGCAGGATCTTGTAAAGCAACAGAAACAGGATGATGGCGCTCACAATCGAGATGGACCATCCGACGGCGCGCCCGACGACCGGTCCTACCGGTACTGCGATAGGCAGTGATCCGATCGTGTTCCCAAGCCCGTACGCCGTTGTCGAAATGAGCAACAACGCCGTTGCGATCAGAAGCATCACGATCGCGACGACTCGCTGCAGAAGAAAATTGCGGTCCTCCACGTGATAGGCCAGGTTGAAGACCATCTGCATGTTAGCGAAGAAGTTGGAACCGCTGAACAGCAGAAGGAGAAGAGAAATAATCGATGCTGCACCGGCGCTGTCGTGCATGTTGGCGAGAACGTCTTTGAGCGTCCCCGCCGCCTGGCCCGGTGCGAGAGACGTCAACGATCCGCTCAGTTGATCCAGGCGCTGGGGATCGCCGAGGACGAAGCCCGCGATCGCCAGCATGCCCAGGAACAGTGGGAACAACGTGTTCAGCGTGCCCCACGCAAGCAGGATCGCCAGGTTTGCCAGGCGATCGTCCATGATTTTCTTCAGAAATTGACCCGCGCGCGATTTTTGGAATGCTGCGAGTCTCTCCTTCATCTCAACGGCTCCTTCGCACGTTTTCCTGTTTTGCGCGGTCAGCGATTGCTCATCATTTGCTTGACTGCCATCGCCGCGACGCCGGCCAGAGCTGCTTTCGCAACCGGGCTCTCCAACATGCTCTGGTTGCTACTCCCGCCGCCACTGGAGCCGGCGCCCAACGCGCCTCCAAGTAGCTGGCCAAGGACGCCGGGCTGTTGCTGGTGCATCTGGCCCGTCACCTGCGCGAGGTACCCGGCGTCCTGAAAGGCTTCAGGTCCGCCCTGATGAGGGAAGGGCACCCCTTGCTGTTGCGATTGTTGTTGAAGGTATTGCCCGAGTTGCATGCGCTGGTCCGGACTCAGGCGCTCGAACGCCTGCTGTGAGGACTGCTGATAGACGTCAGGCGGCAACTGCGGACCTACCTGCTGGAACCGATCGTAGGCTTCCTGATTCGAAATTCCCTGCCAGGGCGCGCCCTGCTCGTACCGCTGCGTGAAATCCTGGTACTCCTGTTGCTGCTGTCCAGATCCGAGGACCTGCTGGAGAATGTTCATCGCCATAAATTGGTTGTGCCTCCATTTGGAAAGGGGAGACGGCCCGCGGCCGTCTCCCCGGCATGTACAGCAGGTTCGCTTTATTCGCCCCAGGACTCGCGGACGTCATCGCGGGCACGGTCCCACGGCGTGTTGGGATACTCGCGCTCCCAGCCCTGACGGACCTGCGGCTCGACCTCAGTCCAGGACCGACCTTTGTACTCGGGCCGGCCACGCAGTCCGTGGCCATACCGATAGGCAGGCTCGGCATCTTCCCAGCGGCCGCCACTACGGCCGGCCCGTTGCTGCCAGCGCTGCCGATACTGAGGCATCGCCTCGTCCCAACCCTGGACGTTGACGTCACCGTGGCGCTCGATCCGCGCCTCCTCGCGCCTGACGGTATCGGAAACCTGCTGCGATTCGGTGACCTCGCGCTTGCCGACGCCAACTTCCTCGTACACGACGGGCGTCTTCTCGACTTCGACACGCTCCTCACGGACAGGCACGCGGATCGTCTCCTCCGTGCCGGATCCGATGGGCGTGTCAGAAGGTCGCCGCTCCACCTGGCGCCGATCGATAGTCACCTCTTCGCGGGTAACCGGCACCTCGAGCGTCTTCTGCTCCTCGACGACGTCCTTGCCGATCTGGACGCGTCCCGTCTCCACCTGCTCTTTGCGCGCCTGAAGTTCTTCCTGGCGCAGCTGCATTCGCTCGCCGGTTTGCGAGCCGCCGCGTACCTCCGTGGTTCGAGAGCCGCCGCGTACGTCCGTCCCGGAGCCGGACTGCTCCTCCGGGCGACGATCCCAGCCCATCGTCTCTAGACGGTCTTTCGTCGTGTTCACGTACACGGCGTCGTCGCCGACTTCGGTCACCGCATCGAGTGGAACGTAATACTCCTTCATTCCCAAGAAGCCGGCGTCGACATTGAAGTAGCGACCACCGGCCATCGTCTCGCCGGCTTTGCCGATCTTGTCACCGTTCTGATCCAGTACGTCCATGCCTTCGCGTACCGAATAGCGGCTGCTGCCGCGACCACGTGTGTTCTCCGACATACCCTCTCCTTACTTCACTTTCTCCCCGAAATTTGGGGACTTACTCATTGGCCGCGCTTACCCGGCGTTGCGCCGAGTCCGCTGCCTGCGAGAGTCTGGGTGCAGCTGCCTGACTGCGTTCGTACCAGCCGCGTACGATCTGCGCGGCGGTGTCGCGCCCGCCCAGGCCGAACGCCAGTCCGGTCGCGAGTGCGACCGACCCAACAACGGCCATGAACAGGGTGTTGACCAGCGTGGTCGCGATGCCAATCTGATTGACGGCGATCACGATGGCGAAGGCCCATACCGCGACCCGCGCGATGGTCGCCAGCAGGTCCGGATTGCCGAGGCCCGACTCGGCGGTGGCTCCACGCACCAGACTGGCCAGTGCGTTGGCTGCCAGCCCGGCGAGCACCAGGATGACCAGTGCGACGACCAGGTTTGGCAACCAGAGCAGCAACTGCTCCAGCACCTGGGACACCGCCGGAAGACCAAGGGCGTCAAACGCGGAGACCAGGACGATCAGGCGTATGAACCACTTCGCGAGATCGGCGAGCACGCCCGCGGCATCTTTGCGGATGCCCATCTTCTCCACGAAATCCGCGAAACCGGACCGCCGCGCCAGGTCGTTGAAGCGTACGGCGCGCAGGATCGCCGCGACCGCCGCGGCAACCGCCGAGGCGATGAACCAGCCGATGATCAGGATGACGAGAAAACCGATGATCTTCGGGATGGAACTCAGCAGGATTGCCAGCGCCGTGGCGACAGACGTCAACAGGGCCTGCCCCCAGTCCGAAACCGGAGCAGTCGACATGTGCGTTCCTCCTGTGGGATACGCGCGAATGGCCACCAGTGGAAGGTGCTCGGCACGAGCCGATGCTTCCCGGCGTGGCGAGGGCGTGTAACGATTCGGTCCTGTTCCGTTCTGCAGTTGCAGAAGGCGTGCCTGTGCGAAACCCGGCGCCTGGATGCGGTCGACCCCATTAGCGCAGCCACCGCAGCGCCAGTTCAGAGATTGCCTGCGACCAGATGCTGCGCGACCCAGTTCCCGCCAGACCCGCCTCCAGTTTGGGAATCAGGGCAGCACTCACATCATGCACCGGCAGCGCGGCGAAGTGCTCAGCCAGTCCGGTGAGCCCACGCTCGAGTTGCGGTTCACTCCAGCCTGCCAACTCCCTGGCGACCCACGGCAGCGCGAAAGCCGTCGGTGGTAGCCGCGCCAGACGACCGAGTTGTGCGCCCATGCGCACGAGTGCTCGCGTCAGGTTCGACTTGACCGTCCTCCGTCGCCAGCCGAGCGCTTCGGCCATCTCGGTTTCGGAGAAGTCCAGGAAATATCGGTAGCTGATCGCCAGGCGATCTTCTTCACCAAGCCCATCCAGAGCAGTCAAAAGTACATGTGTTTGTTCCTCTGTCAGCACGGCAACCTCCCGGTGACGGGGTGGGATCGGCCATCACATGTATGACAACTGCCGAGCGGTTTTGGTTCCCGAGGCGCCCGCCCGACGGCCACGAACCCATAGGCGGGGCGGGAGGCCAGGCCAGCGTCTGCTCGGTGCTTACTGAATTTTCCGAACAATATGAAAGACGCCCGAATGTGTCGCACTCGGCCCCGGAGTAGGTGATAGATTGCACCTGAAGGGCAAGCCGCGCGTGAGCATGTCGGAGCAGGTGCGGGCCGCGGTCGACGCCGAACTGGACCGCCTCGACTCTGACCTGCGTGTCCTGTCGTCGGCTGGCATCGAGCGTGTGGCCTGGGGCTGGGATCGCCACGAGCAGAACCGCCTGGAGACGTACCGTGCCGCCGAGCAAACTGCGCTGCGGGCGATCAGCCAGCACGCCGCCGAGGACGACTGGGACCGCTGGCGGAGACGGCTCTTTTATGAGGTGGAGGGTCGCGAGGCGCTGGTCGCCTGGAAAGCGGAGCATCAGTTGCACCCCGAACACGTCCACAAGGCGGAGCGGGCTGCGTTCGGGGCCGCGCTAGGCGTGTTTGCCAGGCGCTGGATGCACCACACCCACTACGCAACCCTGGTGAGCGCGATGGCGGAAGCGTTGCCGTGGCTATTGCCGGAGCGACCGCCCGCGCCCGCTGGCGCTTAGCCGCCGCGAGCGCTGGTCAGCAGCGCGCGAGTGGGCCCATCTGGATAGGCAGTTCCAACGCCTGGCTCGAGTGGCCTGCAGAGTCTGTCAGCTCGACGGGTCGCGAGCCGGCGAGTAGCTGCAAGCGCACCATGTAGCTGCCCGAAGGGAATTCGGCCGGCACGATCTCCTGGCGTGGATCGAAGGCGAACCAGGAAATTAGATGCTCGCCGCGCATCTCGGCCGGAACCTGGGGTATGCCCGGCCGGTGTGACAGTACTTGTCCGTCCGAGTTGACGAGCCCGATATCCCACACCATCGGCGCGGTGCTGCCGGCATTGTCGTCGTACGCCGACGCAAGTGCCACAATGATGCGCTGGTCCGCTCGCGGCTGATCCGAAAATGCAACCTCGGTCAGCGCCAGACCGGTCGCGGAGTGCAGGTCCAGTAGGCGGCTTGCCGTCAGGATGGCTGGTGCGTCCGCCGGACCACCCCAGTTCACCCGCGCCGCCAGTGCCTGGCCGAAGCCAATCGGTCCAACGCCGGGCAGGTCGCCCCCAGGCGGGATCGGCTGTCCCAGGTAGGCGATAGCAGAAATCGGCAAATCGATCCGCGGAAAATCGGCGCGCATGAGGTACGCAACCGCGGGCGTATCGACTCCATCGATCTCGATCACCGCGTGACCACTGCTGTTCCGGCGGGCGAGATCCACGGCCTCGTGTTCGCTGGCCGCCTCGTACCACAAGGGGCGGCCGAAGCATGGATCGTAGGCCGCTTGCGACAGTTGCGCGAGCCCCAGGGCAACTGAGGCTGCCTGGATACTGGCGGTGATCGCAACCAGTGCGGATACCGACCACATCCGAAACTTCGTGGCGTACCCGATCAGCAGAAACGGCGCGGGCGCCATCGGGAACACGTAGTGGACCTGGAGCGGCAACCAGTGGCGAATCGACAGCGCAATTGGCAGCGCCATCCAGACCAGCAGTCCCGCCACCCGCACACGCGTCGCGCGCGATTCGTGCACGCGAAAGCGGAGAATCGTCGCCAGCGAGAACAGGACGGCAACTGCGAGCAGGGCCGCCTGAAGGACTGCTGCCGTGTCGATGAGAGATGCGGGAAGGACTCGACTGGCGGGCGGGACGGCGATGTCGTTTTCCAGTCCAAGTCCAGTCGATGCTGCAAGCGCGAGGCGCACCGACTCCAGATCCACGAACGTGTGGAGGCTGGCGTAGTAACGAATGTTGGGATAGTCCTGCCAGTGCATCTCGACCTCGTAGATGACCGACGGAATCGTCAGACTCACGGATGCAAGAACACCAACCAGCAGGTATCGCCAGCGGCGTGCGTAGAGCAATAAAGCGAGCGGCGCGACAAGCAGCAGCGTGAGCGGCAAGAAGGACGGGTGGACAAGCACGCCGAGCGTCGCGATCGGAAATGCCGCCGCCGCCCACTTGCCGCGCCGACCTGCAATTGCTAGATCGAGCGCGATGAACAGCAACACGGCCAGCGCAGCCAGGATGTCCGGTTGCCAGATCCGCCGCGAGTAACCGACCAGCAGCGGATTGACGGCCAGGAGCAATGCCGCGACGCAGCCGGCGGCCGGCCCGAACCAGCGCCATCCAAGATACAGCGTGCCGGCGACCCCGGCGACGTTCAGCAGTGCGATCACGGCGGCGACAAACGCCGGATCGCGTGAGATCACAGCGATCGGAGCCAGTAGATAGATGTAGTGGGGCGGGCTCGGAATCCCCGCGGACAGCGGCGGGCCGTTCAGCGGCACGAGGCCGAGGCGCCCGATGTCTTCGGCGAGGCGGAGAAGCCGCGACTCGTCGCCTTCGAAGAGGATCAGTTCAGGGTGCCACAGGCGCAGCGCGGCCGCGAGCACGATGATTGCCGCCGCGGCCGCCGCCCACCCGCTCGAGATCACGACTCGATCCGCGACACGTTCGACTCTACACGCCGTGCCGTGAGCTCATCCCGCGCGGCGTGCGATACGCTCGCCTCTGACGAGGAGGATCGATGCGCATCTCGAGCGTCCGCACTCTTCTTCTCTCCGCCGCAATCCCGTCCGAGCGCCGCTGGACCAGCGACTTCGGCACGAACACCAAACAGGACATCGCGATCGTGATCGTCGAGACCGACGAGGGTCTCACCGGCTACGGCGAAGCCAAGGGCACCCCGGTCGTCATGAAGGTGCTCGTCGAAGAAGTGCTGGGCCCGCAGATCGTCGATGAGGACCCGACTCGCGTCGAGTTCCTGTGGGAAAAGATGTACAGCGCCTCGCGTCTGCCGCTCGCGCTGGCTCACGGTCGGCCGTACCACCGTCCCGGCAGCCGCGGCGAGACGATTCATGCCATCAGCGGCATCGACGTCGCGCTGTGGGACATCTTCGGCAAGGGCATGGGCGTGCCGATCTGTCGCCTGCTCGGCGGGGGTGTTCGGGACCGGCTGCGCGCGTACGCAAGCGGCGGCTGGGCGGCGCCCGAGCTGACCGCCCAGGAGGTTCTTGGTTACGCCTCCAGGGGCTTCAAAGGAGTGAAAATCCGCGTGGGTGGATTGGACGAGCCCCATTTTCCGCAACGTTCACTGGAACGGTTGCGCATTGCGCGCGACGCGCTCGGACCGGACATCCAGTTGATGATGGATGCGCATGGCGCCTTGACGGTTGACCGCGCGGTGCGGCTGGGCGAGGCTGCGCGCGACCTGGACATCACCTGGTTCGAGGAGCCGGTGCTGGCTGACGACGACCTGAGCGGTCTGGCGGAGGTTCGCCGGCGTGTGCCGATGCCGGTCTCCACCGGCGAGAGCGAAACCACGCGCTTTGCCTTCCGGGACATCATCGACCAGCGCGCGGCCGATTTTCTGCAGCCCGACATCGCCGTGGTCGGCGGAATTACCGAAGCGCGACGAGTTGCGGCGCTCGCGCATGCGCACGGATTTGCCATCGCTCCACACGTCTGGGGCTCCGCGCTGCTGTGGGCGGCGAGCCTGCAGTTCGCGGCGGCGACGCCGAACTGCGTTGTCTTCGAGTTCTGCCAGGCGTATTACCCGCTGCTGTACGACCTCTTGACGACACCGGTGGCGGTGGACCCTGACGGGTTCGTCAGCGTCCCGTCCGGCGCAGGCCTGGGCGTGGAGCTGCAGCCCGAAGCGGATCTGATAGCGAAGTACCCGTTCGAGGCCGGGTCGCGCTATGCTCGACCACGCGAGGTCACTCGCGTGTGAAGCACTGTCCGCATGCCACGGAGAGAAGGGAAGATTTGTGGCGCGTTTGAAGATCGGCGTTATCGGTTGCGGAGCAATCGCCCAGATCCAGCATCTGCCGCACTTGCGAGAGCTGGATGATGACTTCGAAATTGGCGGCCTGGCGGATCTGTCACCCAAACTGCTGGAGGCTGTTGGAGCGGACTACGGCGTTCCGCGCGAGCGCCAGTTTCTGGACTACCACGACCTGGTGACATCGGACATCGACGGCGTGATCGTGTGTCCATCCGGCTCACACGCAGCGCCGTCGATTGCGGCAGCCGAGGCAGGTAAGCACATCCTGGTGGAAAAACCAATGTGCACGACCGTGCGCGAGGCGGAATCAATGGTTGACGCCGCCGACCGCGCCGGCGTCCTGCTGATGATCGCCTACATGAAGCGTCACGAGCCTGTGTATCGATTTGCACAGCAAAAAGTGGCGGAAATGAGCGACGTGCGTTTCGTTCAGGTCAATCACCTTCACCCCGACAACGATTTACATACCGCTGAGTTCAAAGTCCGGCGCTTCAACGATATCTCGGATGATGTGCGAGCAGGTTCGCAGCAAGAGCAACGCGAGCTCATTGCCGAAGCGCTGAACTACACGGCTGGCGATAGCGTGCCGGAGTCCATCGCTCACGCGTACAACTTGATTCTGGGCAGCATGATCCACGATCTCGGGAATCTGCACGGGATGTTCGGCCCTGCGCAACGTATTTTGAGCAGCGAGATCTGGCTGGATGGACGTGCCGTGACCACTGTTCTGGACTACGGTGAAACTCGCCGCGCCGTCGCGTCATGGGTCGACCTGCCAGATTTGTGGGACTTCAAAGAGACGTTGGAGGTTTACGGCTCGCGCGAGCGCGTGCTGGTCTCGTTCCCAACCGGTTTCGCACGCGGCTTGCCTTCGTACGTGACGGTGCACGGCATGGACGCGGATCGCACGCCGTGGCGGCGTGAGTACACCTGGCACGACAATCCGTTCAAGCTGGAGCTTCAGCATTTCGGCGAGTGCATTCGCACCCGCCAGCAGCCGCGGACTCCCGGCCGCGAGGCGATCGCGGACATTCAGCTCGTCGGCGACATCGTCAAGACGTACTTGCGCACGGCCACGCCGGCGGAGCCCGTGGTCGTATGACACTCGAAGTGTGGGACGCGACGCGCGACGTACGAAATCTGTTTATCACCCCCGAGATCCGCTCGCGCATCATGCGTTTCGAGCCGCACCAGATCAGTGCCGGGCACACGCATGACGTGGGGCACGAGATGTTTGTCGTGCTGGATGGTCAGGCGGAGTTCACGATTGACGGAGAAACCGGTGTCGTTGGACCCGGTCAGGCCTGCGTGGCGCGGGCGGGGCAGTGGCACGAGGTCCGCGCCGTGGGCGATGGGCCGATGACCCTGTACCTCTCGGTGACGCCACACGTCGAGCCGACGCATACCCACTGGGATCGCGAAGGGGGCAACCGCTTGCCCTATCGTTACGGTGCCGCCACACGCGCCGAACGCGGACCTCTGGGCGCGCCCGAAACGCTGCTGGAGCAGCACGTTGCCGCGTGTGGGGCGCTGGCCGAGGCGGCGCGTATGAACGCGCAAGCGCAATCCGATGCCTCACGCCAACTGAATGAGGCGCTCGCTCGCGGAGACAAAGCCGGGACGCGTCGCGCGCTCGACGAGATGTGGAGCGCTTTCCGTGCCGTGCACGACGCGCTGCATCAGAGCCAGCTCACCTGGAATGATCTCGCGGCGGCGGCCGGAGAAGACTGAGCAGATCCCGAGCAGATCGCCCGCCAGCAGACCGTTGTTGATCGAGCGTCAGCCTAGCTGGACGATCACGTCGGCGCGCTGGCGGGTCATGCGGATCAGCTCCGCGTTTGTCTCGTCAATCCCGAGTGCCCAGCGGCGCGCGTCAGCTTCGGATTTCCCGAAGGCCACGTGACGCTCGATCAACCGCTTGATGCGGACTGCCTCATCCGTCTCCACGTACCAGGCCTCGTCGAGCAGTGCGCGTATCTCGCGCCACGGGGATCGTTGATCCACGAGCAGATAGTTGCCTTCCGTCACCACGAGCGGCACGTCAGGCGCAACCGGAATCCAGCCGGCGATCGGCTCTTCGATTTCGCGGAGGAACAGCGGCGCGTACGCCGTCTCGCCATCCGGCGAACGCAATCGCCTGAGAAGGCTGACAAAGCCCGCGGCATCGAACGTGTCGATGGCGCCTTTGCGGTCCGCTCGACCGAGCCGGCGGAGCTCGTGGTTCGCCAGGTGAAAGCCGTCCATCGGAACGTATACGGCCGCGGATCCCAGCTCGTCGACCACGCGTCGCGCGAGCGTCGATTTACCCGCTCCAGGCGTGCCCGCAATCCCGAGAATTCGCCGTCCGCCCGCTCGCGCGAGTACGCGCCCGCGCTCGAGCGCCGATTCCTCCGTCACGACGGCTAGCGACAGTGGATGCTCCTCGGACGGACTTGCGCGTGCCACGAGACCAAGCCCATAGCCCCTTTATAACGGAGCAGCATCGCGCTGGCACGCGGCCTGCGGCCGCCGCGCTATGCCCAAACGAAGCCTCACAGACGCAGTCGTGGTGATCGCAGGTGCCTCGAGCGGCATCGGCCGAGCCGCGGCACTCGCTTTTGCTGACAAAGGAGCGCACGTCGTGGTGGCTGCGCGCCGTCAGGAACCACTCGACACCCTCGTTGCGGAGTGCGAGCGAATGACGGGGAAATCCGCGCTCGCGGTGCCAACCGACGTAGCCGACGAGTACCAGGTACACCAGCTTGCGCTGCGCGCCGTCGAGCGCTTTGGCAGGATCGACGTGTGGATCAACAACGCCGGCGTCTACGCAGCCGGTGAATTCGACGAGATCCCGCCGGACGTCTTTCGGCGCTTGATCGAGGTGAATTTCTTCGGCTGTGTGCACGGTAGTCGTGCCGCCTTGCCGCATCTGCGTCGACACCGCGGAGCGCTCATCAATACGGCCTCGGTTGATAGCGCGGCAACATTTCCGTACTTCACCGCGTACGTGGCCTCAAAGTGGGCGGTGCGCGGATTTTCGGCGTCGCTCCGTCAGGAACTGCTGGATGACGGTGTGGATGTGTGCACAATCTTGCCGGCTTCGATCGATACTCCGTTGTTCCAGCACGCCGCCAACTACATGCACCGTTACATGAAGGCGCTCAACCCGACGTACGATCCGGAGCAGGTGGCGCGTGCGATGGTTCGATGTGCCGAGAACGGCGGACCGCGCGAGGTGATCGTTGGCCTGGCCGGTCGCTTGCTTGCACTCCAGTACACGCTCATGCCCGGGTTGTCGGAGCGCATCTTTCGCAAGCAAGTCGAGGTCGATCATTTCGACCCCTCGCGCGAGACGGCGCCCACCAGTGGCAATGTGCTGGAACCCATGGCCGAGGGTGTGAGCACGACCGGCGGTTGGAAGTCGAGCAAAGGACACGGTGGCCTGCCGAGTGGCGCGATCGCCGGAGTTGCAGCGGTTGCGCTGCCTGCGTTGGGGTGGCTGGTCGCCCGCGCACGGCAACGTCGGAGCACGCCGTTGGAGCCATTGCGAAAAGCATTTCCCCTGGGCTGACGCGCTTCCCAACACCCGACCGTGGCTCCGCTGAGCTCGATGGCTGAGGGTTTTCGAACCGCCAGCCGGGTGGTCGGCCGAGCCGTAGCTGGGGCCGCGGGGCTCGGCTCAGCCCGAGCCGCTGGGGCGATCGCCTTAGCTGGCGGTCGCCTCCAGCGCGCGCCGCACGGCATCGTCCAGCGTCGCCGCGCGGCCGGCAAACC